>JAZSAO010000159.1:0-6722 GCA_045601945.1 Faecousia sp.
GAAAATTTGGCAATCAATTACCGGGGTGGGTGATAATGGGGCAGAGGGATTGGGTAACGGGGGTAAAGATGTCTTGGAGGGCTTGGGCATATTCCTCCGGGGTGGCATAGTATTGGTTGGAATGGGTCGTTTCTACTGCCACTATATGGAGGGGGGACTGGATGTTTCTGTAGGTGGATAGAATGCGGATCATCTGGGAGTAGCTACAGGGGACCAGCTGCGTCAGGTCAATTTCGGGTAGCACCGAGGTTCCGGGATGGGAGACCAGACGGCAGGCGTAGGCTTCGCTTTTATATTCGCTGACATAGAGCACCAGACCATGCTGTGCATCCAAGTTAAAATATTGGGGAAACTTTTCTATGAGTTCTCCGATGTTCATGGGATCGGGCATATTCCCGGAGGCAATGGAGCGGAGATCGTAGTAAATTGCGTCCTCGGGAGAGTCATAGAGATAGATGCAGATCTGCAAGAGCCCCTCCCGTTCTGCCAAGGCATACTGGTAGCCCATGGAATCCCGGATATGATGGGTGGTCATATTCACGGGATCATAGTACACAATGCCGGCAGTGGAGGTTCCGTAGCCGAGAATATAGCTACAGCACAGGTCGGCTACGCCGTCTAAGGTCACATCTGCAAAGTAGGCATTCAAGATTCTACCGTTATACATGAGATCCATATGGCTGTTATCAGTTTCGAAAGAGATCATAGATGTAGATCGGTCGAGGGTAAAGCGAAGATCCGGAATAGTGGGATGGAGAGTTGTTAGGGGATCTGCATGGTCTGGAGAATCGAACCACTTTTCGTGTGTAGGTGTGAGCAGGAAGGCTTCCACAAGGTCTCTCCGAATGTCCATGGATAAGCCTGTTTGGCTGTCTATGAGGTTTGCGGTCATAGGACTGCCTGTCAGCTTCCCGTCACTGCATTGCAGGGTATAGCGGTCGTCTATGGTGAACTTCATAACATACAGCCCGGAGCCGATGTCAGTGGCCTTGTAGGGGTAGAGATCCTCCCAAATCAGCTTCTCTCCTTTGTGAGATAGCTCTATGACACGGGAAAGAGTCAGTTCCTCATCCCGGAAGGGCAGGCTATTTGCAAGAGGATGTCCGTAGTATTCTAAAGTGGCACGGTATACCTTCAATTCCCAAGACGCTTCTGCGGCAAAATGTAGACGATTGTCGGGATCCTTTTCAACTTCGCGAGTCACGAATCGGGCAGCTTCTAACTGAGGGGCGGAAATGTTGACTGTATGGGGGATCGAATTGGACAGGAAGGCTGTCAGCTCCTCGTCGTCCATTTCCGATAGGCGCTTCCCCTCCCAGGATAAATAGAAGGGGTAAAGAGCCTCCTGGACCCTCCATGCAAAGACAGTGTCGTCGGATCGGTTATCCTGAACCAGGAGGGGCTCACCGTAAGACAAGATAGCGGTCTCGTGGAGCAGTTTCAGGTTGCTTTGCAGCCGGGAATTGAAATCGGAAGATATCCGGTCACTATTGAAGTTGGAGCGGCAAAGGGTAACAGCACCATCAACAAGGGCGAAATGATAAGCTCCGAAAGGAAGATCCAGAGAGGCGTAATGGCTCTCCCCTGTAGCAAAGTCGTATACATATGCAGAGGGGTCAGACCAAAGGTAGCCCTCCCCATAGGTAAAGCCACTGCAACACAGCTCCGGGGAACCGTCCTGATTTAAATCTGCAAAAAAGCCGTTAAACATATAGCGGTTGGGGAAAGGGAAATGGGTCTTCCCGTCCTGCACCACTACCAAACGGTTGTTGCTGATCTTTACAAGGAGGTCCGGGTAGCCGGGGACCTCTTGGGGAAACTGGAGATTGTAGTACAGTTTGGCATAATCCCCCTCCGCCTGCATGAAATCAAACCAGACCTCATAGGAGGGGGCAGGATCTGTCAGGAACCACAGAGACAGCACTGCTGTGGCAACAAGGAAAAGGATCAGGATCCAAAGGGTGGGTTTTTTGTAAGAGAGAATGGAGGAAATTCGGGCTTTCAGATTGCCTTCTCCAAAGGCGAGAGGACATGCTGCAAGGTGACGATTGGGAATACTGCAACGGAGGAGGGATTGTGAATAAGGTTTTTTCACTTGGGGACCAAGGGCTTTTAGAACCTTCTCGTCACATGCTCCTTCAATATCTCTGCAAAGAAGAATATAGGCGATCCAAAGGAGAGGATTGAACCAGTAGACGGTGAGGAGGAGATAGCCCAAGGGCTTCCACCAATGATCTTTTCGCTGTGCATGGGCTTTCTCATGGGCGAGGACGAAGGGGAGATCTTCTTCCGACAGGGTAGAAGGGATATAGATCTGCGGACGGAAAAAACCAAGGAGAAAGGGAGCGGAAATGCGGTCGCAGATCCAGATTCCATTATCGTAGGGAATGGCCTCCCGTAAGGAGCGGCGGAGGCGGAAATAACTAAAAAAAGAGTACCCCACCATGACAAGAATGCCCGGTAGCCAAAGTTTTGCCCCAAGGTCGGATAGGTTCCGTCCAAGAGAATGGGGTATGATCGTAGTGGCTGTAGGGGGATCCGGAACCATAGGAGTGTTTGAGACTTCGGATGTGTCAGTGATGTTCATGGTAGGGATCACATGGTCAAAAACAATCTCTGTAGGAGAGAGGATGCTTTGGGGAATGGGATCTGTGGTAGGAATGAGGCTTTGCTTGCTTTCTATGGAAAAGGGGAGTAAAAGCCGCAGAGCCACAAGTCCCCACAGCAGGACGGAGATCCACTTTGGGATCTTCCGAAACAGGAGTCGCAACAGAAGGATGCCGAGGATAAAATAGCTTGCGGTAATACTCATATTCAGAAGTTTGAGAAACAGAGTATCCATCATTATCCCTCCTCAAATTGATCGATCATGGCACGGAGCTGTGCGATCTCCTCCGGCTTCATGGTTTTCCGTGATGTGAAGGCTGCCAAGAATGCAGGGAGAGAACCCTGAAAAGCCTCCTCTACGAAACGTTCGCTTTGACGGGCATAGAACTCCTCTCTGGAGAGAACAGCAGTTACGGTACCCTTCTCATTCCGGAAGATGCCCTTGTCACACAGCCGTTTCAGGACGGTGTAGGTGGTGGACTTTTTCCATGATAGGGCTTTTTCACAGAGTTTTACCAGTTCAGGAGAGGGAAGGGGCTGATTCTCCCATATCAGGTCAGCAAAGCGGGTCTCTACAATACCTAATTGCAGGTCACTCATAAACGTACCTTCTTTCTGATAACAGTTGGTCTACATTATGTAGATCAACTATAGTCTACAACATATAGACTAAAATGTCAAGAGAAAAATGAAATGCTTCTTGCAATTTTTATAATTTCCTGATATGCTAAAGAAAAAGGAGGGGATCCCATGGAGATTGCACCGGGAAAATATCTGCATTTTAAGGGCAAGGAGTATGAAGTCCTCCATTTAGCCCGTCATTCGGAGACCGAAGAGTGGATGGTGGTCTACCGTGCCCTCTACGGAGAGTTTGGCATTTGGGTGCGACCTGCTTCCATGTGGTTGGAGACGGTGGAACGGGATGGGAAGGTCATACCGCGATTCCAAAAAGTCGAGGAATAAAGAAAGAACCCGTAACACCGTCCCTGTAGTCGAGGGTGGCATTACGGGCTTTTCTTCTGTTATAGGCTTTGGGATTTTCGGCTTTTCTGGTGATGGGCTTTATTTCGCCCCAAGAACCACGTTTGGCGGCGTTGCGCTTTTTCTGTTCTTTCTTAGAAAGCTTTTCATAGGGTATCATTTTTTCCATGGTATGAGCTCCTTTCAGCATCAGATCTTAAAAGCAGATCTGTGATAGCACATCATATCAGAGAATGTGATATTTGTCAAGAGAAATTTTACAAAAATCGATAGAGGGTATGTACATGTTAGAGCAATTGGAGAAAAAAGTGTTTCCGAAGGTCTACGAAATCATGGAACAGAGCTTTCCGAAGGAGGAGTATCGTTCTTATGAAGATCAATTGGCACTATTGGAACGAGAAGAATATAAACTCTACGGGGCAATTGGCTCGAATGGGGAGTTGATGGCTTTTTTTGCTGTGTGGGAACTGATAGATTTCCTGTTTATAGAACATTTTGCAGTCAGAGATAAATTGCGAAATCAAGGATTGGGCGCACAGATGATTCGTAGTCTTCAGGCGCGATATTCTGCACCTATGTGCTTGGAGGTGGAACTGCCACAAAATGCGCTTACAGAGCGAAGAATTGCCTTCTACGAAAGGAATGGGTTCTATCTGAACCATTTTCCTTATGAACAACCGTCTCTGGGAGCGGGGAGAGCGGCTGTCCCCCTGAGAATCATGACATCCGGAGGGCCTTTGTCAGAGGGAACCTTCCGATATTTAAAAGAGCGATTATATAAGGTCGTATATGAGGTCGTCTAAAGAAATTGCAACTGTCCTTTTTCAACGAAAAATTTACCGTATTCAGCCATTTTGAGAAAACTCATAGACTTTTTGTGGGAACAGAGGTAGAATTAGACAGGAATATATCCCAAAAGCGGAGGTAAAATAATGAAATTCAAGAATGCAATGATTTATACGGAAAATTTCTGTTTTGAAAAAGGCGGCTTTGAGGTAGAGAATGGAAAATTTACCAATGTTCTCACAGCCGATGAAGAGGGCGCTGCTGATCTGCAAGGAGCCTATGTGATCCCCGGTTTGATCGATGTCCATACCCACGGAAATTCCAACGAGGACTTCTCCGACGGCAACTATGAAGGTCTTGTAAAAATGGCAGAGTACTATGGACGTTGCGGCGTGACATCTTTTGCGCCTGCCTCTATGACCCTACCTTATGAGACTCTCAGCAAGGCATTTGGAACGGCAAGAGCTTTTGTGGAAGCAAAGGTTCCCGGTGTGGCTGTGCTCCGTGGTATTCAAATGGAAGGCCCCTTCTTCTCCGAAAAGAAAAAGGGCGCACAGAATGGAGACTATCTCCGCAATCCCGATTTTGAGGCCTTTAAAAAGCTGTATGAAGAGTGTGGTGGATTGGTAACCATCGTGGATATTGCTCCGGAACTTCCCGGTAGCGTGGAGTTTATCCAAAAGGCGTCTAAGCTGTGTACCGTATCCATTGCCCACTCCGATGCAGGATATGAAGAGTGCTACGATGCAGTACAGGCTGGCGTAACGCATCTGACTCATACATTTAATGCCATGTCTCCCATCCACCATCGGAAGCCCGGCGCCATTGCCGCCGCTGCTGAAAATGATGCTGTCAGTGCAGAACTGATCTGTGACGGGCTCCATGTCCATCCTGCGGCTGTTCGTCTGGTATTCCGTCTCTTTGGTGCAGAGCGTGTGGTTTTGATCTCCGACAGCCTCCGTTGCTGTGGTATGCCCAACGGTGAATATGAGTTGGGTGGACAGGCTGTGTTTATGGAAGACGGCTTGGCTCGTTTAGCAGACGGCACCATTGCAGGCTCTGCCATTGATCTCTTTGAAATCATGCGTAGAGCAGTGTCCTTTGGTATTTCTAAAGAAGATGCCATTCGTGCCGCAAGCTGGAACCCTGCAAGACAGATCGGTGCACTGGATCAGGTTGGCTCTATTGCGAATGGAAAGGTTGCGGATTTCGTGATCTGCGATAGTGAATTAAACCGTCAGTCTGTATATATCAGAGGCGAAAAGATATCCTGATATAGAATTTTAAAAAAATTGCCGTCTCGGATGAGTGCATCATTCCGAGACGGCTTTTCATTTAGCTGACAGCGGCAGAAAGAACAACATCCGCAGGAATGTCATGCTCTTCTGTATCCAGATGCTCCAGCATTTGGAAATCAAAGCAGAGGGCAATGGTGGGGTGGGGCTCTGCAGACAGGAACCGATCATAGAAGCCACCACCGTAGCCAAGACGGTGCCCTGTGGGATCAAAAGCCAAGCCGGGCAAAAGGACAAGGGCAGAAGGGTCTGTGAGAGGAACCTCTTTTACAGGCTCGGGGATACCCTTATAGCCTTCTGCAATGGGATCGCCCTCTTTTAGGGAGAGGAAGACCATTTCGTCATCCATGATCTTAGGGACAGCCACTTGTTTACCGTCTGCCCATGCTCTTGCAATCAGGTATTCGGTACGAACTTCTTGATTATAGCTGAGATAGGCGAAAATTGTTTTTGCCTTTTGATACAGGGGATGGGAACAAAATTGTTCCGTCAGATCCATAGAGGCACTATGGATCTGTTCCGGTGTCAAGGCTTCCTTTTGTTGCCGAATTTGGCGACGAAGCAGTTTTTTATCCATGGAAAGACTCCTCTTCCGGGGTGGGATCGGGTTCATAGGCATCTTCTGCAGTAAGGGATTCTTCTGCAGGATCTTCCTCTGATTGGGTGCATTCTTCTGCGCACGAAACGGAAATTTTATCCGGTACGAGAACAGGATGATCTCGTAGGGTGAGACACAGAAGGACAAAAATCACCAAGCTACCCAGAGAAATCAGCGCGCCCAATCCCAAACCGGGGGCATTGTATTTCATTTCGATAATGTGGTAGCCTTCTTCGAGGGGGAAGCTGATTACGGCATCCTTCAGCATAACATCATCCAGAGAGGGATCGTAGCCTTCGCAGATGGGAACTTCTTCTCCGTCTACATAGGCGGTCCAGCCGGGTTCATAAGGAATGGAGGAATAGAAGAAACCGTCCTTCAGAACCACAATGGGGCCGCAGAGATAGGTGTCTGTTGCCTCGGTCAGTTCCCAAGTTTCCTCCTTTAGAGCATTC
>JAZSAO010000160.1:0-4386 GCA_045601945.1 Faecousia sp.
GTGAAGGTCACATCTGTAGAAGTATGGACCGCAGTGAGTCCCTCTAAGGTGAAGTAATAGTAGTTGCCGTTGAGAACCGGCTTTAGAGTCACTACCATCTCTTCCGTCTTTTCATTCCCGTCGTAGATACCGTAACGGCAATGCCCATAGACGGTTTCCATATCATAGCCGCCTAAATCGGCTACAGGAACAGCGTAATTCAGGGAAATGTCGTTGGCAAGATTCAGGGAGTGGTAGATCTTCAGATTTCCGTCCTCTACAGGATCCGGAGCAGGAATATAGGGAAGGGTCTCCGTATAGCTGCAACCGCAACCACTGCCGGAGAAGGCATCGGTAGACAGCTCTCCGGAGAGGGCAACAGCGCCCATGCAAGCATAGACAATTTTTCCTTCCCGCTCTGCTGTAGCCTCAATACGCTCCACTTCCCCAATGGGGCATGACTCCGTTACGGTCTTCTTGCAAACATAGCAGAGGGCAAAGTGGGTGCGATTTCCCTTCTGCCAAGTTTCCACACGGCTGTGGGTATGTCCGCAGACCGTAATATAGCTGACACCGCAGCCGGAACAGGTATAGGTAACCTTGCCCGTTGCCTCGTCAGTATTTCCGATATAGGTATGGGCTAACTTTGCAATGGTCTCGGTATAGGTATCTCCGCACTCGCAGGTGAAGGTGCGAACACCCTCTGCAGTGCAAGTCGCCTCCTTTGTCACAGCGGAGGTATAGGTGTGCTTGTGATCCTTATCCATGGTAGCACAGTAGCCGTAACCTTCGGTATAGGAGCTACCCTTATAGGAACGGAGCATGGCTACACCCTTAACGGGATCAATGGTGCCGGAAATGGTCATGCGGAAGGTGCCGTAGTTGTTCTCCGTCAGGAGGGTGCTTCCGCTCTTGCTAATGGTAACAGTCTTCTTATCGGAACTAATGGCAAAGGATGTGCCGGATGGCCAACCAACCTTATTGGTAATGCCGGTACAAGTCACACCGTTCTGGAGAGTGAATACCAACTTGCTGGTGCTGCCTGCATCGTCACCGGGGATCACGGAGAAATCGAGGGTGTTCTTGTCTACGATCTTGGCACTGGCAAGAGCGAGGTAACTACCGCGGAAGAAGGCGTAGCCCTTGATCAGAGGATCGTTCTGCATGGCCTGACGGGTTTTATAGGCTTCTTCGTAAATGGTCTTGCCGTTGGGATCGGGATCGGAAGAACCTTCGCTGGGGTATACCTGAATGCCTACCAGAGATCCACAACCCACCTTGGAGCAAGCTGCCGCCAGTTCAAGGGGCCAAGAGGTACTGGAGGTATACTCACTGCTGTAGGACATAATGGCAACATAGTCTACCACATCTGCCAGCTGTGCAGGGCTCTGGCCGTAAAGAGCGGCCTCGTAGGCATTGTTGCAGGTTTCGGGCATAATGGCACAAGAAACGATCATGTCTTCTCCCGCTGCCTTTCGAACCATGTCAACGAACTCGGTAACTGTGTCCTTGCGAAGCTGGGCGATCTTCTTAACACCGTTCTGGGCATCCGTGGAGCCACTTCCGAAAATAACACTGCCGAATTCCGCACCGGATGCAGAATAAGAAGAGCCATATACATAGTAGCCTTCGGAGTTAATGCTGTAGCCATAGCCGATAGAGGCACACATAGACTTAACGGCGGCGTTGTATTCCGCCTTGGTAATGCCATAGCGGCGAACAAGCTCCTGGCGGGTATCTGCGCCCCAGTCATAGTACAGTGCGCCATAACGGATGGTGTCCAGATGGATACCTGCGATGTCATAGTTGCTGACCAGTTCTTCTACCAGTGCGGCGGTATAGGCCTTATAGCCGCTGTCACGGAGATTGACGTACTGGTTTACCTCGTTGGAAGTACCTACGCGGAAATGGTAGAAGGCACAGCTTGAGCCGTTCTTGCTAACATAGTTGGTGTCACGGGAGCCCATGATCCACGGATGGATCCGGATGCCGTAGGGCTTTGCGGCATCGCAGACTTCCTGCAGGTAGTCACGGCTGGAACTTTCCCGTACAGTGCCGGGAACCTTGGAAGCCCAAGCGACCTTACCTGCCAAGCCCTTACACAGCAGATATACGTCGGTGATACCGGCCTTGGCATAGTCTTCCATAAGCTTGGCGGCGCCATTGGTACCTCTGGCAATCACCGTATCTGTAAAGATCCAATCGGCAACGACCATATCCTCATAACCGTAGTTGGGAGCCACTGTGACCTCAGCGGCCTTGGTGACCCGTTCTGCCTCCACAGTAGGAACAGAAACCGTGGTTGCCTTCACAGTGCCTCTCCAGCCCTCTACGGTGTTGTAGTTGGGCAGGGCACCGTTGGAATGATAGTAGTTCAGGATCTTGGTGTACATATGGATAACATCATAGTAGTGCACCGCGCCGATAGAACTACTGGTTGCATAGTTGGGAGGCTGCTGGTATTCGTGAACAAAGTTAATGATCTTCTCAGCCATGGCAACATAGTCGGAGGTATAGACCTTGCCCGTAGCAGAGCCGGAAGGGTTCTCCGGTTCGTGGGCGGTAGGAACGGTCAGGGTTCCCGAGGTCTGTCCCTTATTCAGGCCAACCGTCACGTGGCAAGCCAGATACAGATACTGTCCGGGGCTGACGGTGGTGGAACCGACGGTTATGTTAGAGGGAAGAACCTTTCCGTCCATAGAGGCCTTAACCTTTACCGCGGCGGCGATCACATCGGCAAACCAGTTTACAGGCTTTTCCGGCTCCGTGGGTTCCGGCTCTGTGGGTTCGGGTTCCGGCTCAGCCACATCCCCCAAATAGTCGGTAGGAAGGAAGGTCACGGTTTCCGGCAGAGCATTCTTGGTGCCATAGGCTTCCAGAACCTCCGTCAATGCATGGGCTGCGGAGTAGATGGAGATCCGTCCGTCATAGGCATTGCTTCCATCTGTAGGGCTGTTAAAGGAAGAAGGAAGTCTTCCACCCGTAGCCTCTGCATAGATGATGATACGCTCTGCCAGATCTAAATACTGACCCTTCGTCAGGGTATTTGCGGAGCTGCAGGAAACGATATCTTTTTCAAGGGTAATCGCGGTGTAAGGAATGACGGTAGAGGTAGCATTCCCCTCGGACAGAGCCACCACAGCGCGGGCAGCCATGAGGATATAGGAAGCTCCGTCTACGTCGCTTCCGTCAATTGTCACATTGGCAGGATAAGGGAACTTTCCGTATGTTCCGCCGGGGGCCTTTTCTCCCATTTGAATATATTTTTCCAGCTTCTCGGCAATGGCGGAAGCGGAAGAAATCAGCTGGGAACTTTTGAGGGATGTAGGCGTGGCTGCCCCCGGGTATATTGCAAACATACCAAGGATCATAGTGACAGCCAAAAGGAATGATAATAGTCTTCTGTAGTGCATAGGGTGTCCTCCTGTTAAAAAATAGATACCGAAAAAATACCATGGACTTATTCTATCATAAATGCTACAAATTGCAACTTATTTTTTCGTTTTATTTAGAAAGAATGCACAGAAATGTTCCATTACATTCCTGTGCATTCTATTATCTGCGGTAGTGTCTGGGAATATCCAAAAGATAGTCCGCAGAAACCTTGAAAAAATCGCAGAGGGCTCTAATGTCGTCCAAACTCGGCTCGCACTGCCCACGCTCCATATAAGAAACCTTTCGTTGGGTCATATTCACAGCCGCACCCAACTCAGTTTGATTCATATCCCGATCCTCACGTAAATTCCGTACTCTCTCTCCAAACGTTAGCTTCACATACACCACCTCAAAGGTATTGTACTTTAGACGGAATCTTTCTATTGACAAAAAGACAAGAATTGTCTATTATTTACTTGTAAAGGAGGAATATGAATATGAGTGTAAACAAAGAGGTTTATCAAAAAATGTATGCGATCCTATGCAGTGCCGCTTCCGATGCCGTGGATCTGCTGTCCACCCCAAATGGTGCCCTACAAGCCAAGGTTCTTTTGGAACAAGCCTTGCTCCATGCCGAAGAGATCTACCTAAACGCAGACCCATCCTCCCAATAGAGCAAACGCTCCATGTCATCCCATCTCGTCAAATCACAGTTTATCGGTCTGTTTACCAAATCAGAATCAGCCCTTGCCTCTCCCATTGGAGAGGCAAGGGTCTTTACCAAGTCCGCAGAGTCTCTTGGCTCTCCCTCTGGGAGAGCTGTCGCCCTTGGGCGACTGAGAGGGCAGTATGCAGTAGAAATTAGAACCAACTATCAGAGAAAGTACCGGGTCCTTCTCTGCCTACTACGAAATCGGTACAAAATTAGGAATCCCTACTGCCCTCTCCGCCGCAGTCGCGGCACCTCTCCCATTGGAGAGGCAAGGGCAGTTACTAACTTAAACCGGTTCGATAAACGAAAATTTGCATTCC
>JAZSAO010000161.1:0-5268 GCA_045601945.1 Faecousia sp.
GGGAGGACGTGAGAGAAAAACAATTTATGCCTCTTGTCAGTACGTGCAGCGGGGGACGAAAGAAGGCTCGGATCAGTGGGGATCGGAGCAGTTCCTTTATGACACCGGATGGAAATCATTATATAATTCTGTGTGACGGGATGGGGACGGGGGAGGAGGCCGCTTGCCTTAGTAGTTATGCGCTCCGCCTGTTGGAAACATTTTTAAGAAACGGGGTGTCGCCGGAATCTGCCATGAATCTTCTGAATGGAAATATGATCCTCCGAGGTATTGGTGCCTTTTCTACAGTGGATCTACTACGTTTAGATTTGTGCAGCGGTGAGGCATATATTTATAAATGGGGTGCGGCCCCTTCTTTTTGGACAGATGGTGACAGGGTTTGCAAGATCGGCAATCCTACGCCTCCTCCCGGGGTGGGGATCGGAGACAGGGGATTGCCGGAATCCTTCCGATTGCCGATGAAGAAGGGACAGCTTCTGGTCCTGATCAGTGACGGTGCATACAACGAGGAGACAGAAGATGTGGTAGGGGCCTTTAGAACGGCTACTCCCAGGGAACTGGCTGCGATCTTGGTCAGTGATATAGAAGGGGAAGATGATGTGACCGCCATCGCAGTTACATTGAAACAAATTCCATCTTGAAAGTAAGAGGGATTAAGCAGAAAAAGATTTGCGGAGGAATTTTCCGGATCCCTCAAAAGTTGAAATTGAAAGCGTACTCCAACGCCTTTTCTGCTGTCTGTTTGGTATGCGGAAAAGGCGTTTACTTTGACTAAAAAGAAAAATGCCACATGAAAATACAATGCGGTTATAAGCTTTCGTGAAAATCACTAATGAGAAAAAGTGGAAATTGTAAATAGTTACAAAGATTATTTTCCCTATTGACAATTGAAGAAAAATAGTGTATTTTGATAACATAAAAGAAAGTAAGCGTTTACATTTACAAAAACGGACTGTCCGGACCCCTTGTTTGGAGCGGAAATTCAGACACGTCCCATTTAGGACGGATGTAAACCGTAATAGAACTTTATCCAACGGGAACGGAGGCGTGGTCATGGGCAAGCAAGAAGCGAATATTTACGAAATCGCGAAAGAAGCCGGTGTATCTATCGCTACTGTATCCAGAGTCATGAATCACAGTGCAACCGTCAGTGAGAAAAGCACCCGACGGGTTATGGAGGCTGTGAAAAAGCTGAACTATGTTCCCAACAGTATGGCACGGAGCCTCAGCACTTCGGTTTCTATGTCGATTGGCGTTGTGGTACCGGATATCAACAACCCCTTTTTCTCTAAGATCTTAAAGGGTGTCACCACTGTTGCGGATGAAAAGGGCTACCAAGTCATCCTCTACAGCACGGACGAAAGCGAAGCCAGAGAACAAAAGGTTCTTCACACTATGCGTGAGCATCGTCTAAGAGGAATCATTATTACACCGGTGTCCGAGGATTGTAAGGACACGCTCCACCACCTACGAGATTTTGCGGCCAGATCGATCCCTGTGGTTCTCTTAGACAGAGAGGTAGATGATCCGGGATTTGATCGAGTGGTTTCTCAGGACGAAGACGGTGTATACCATGCGGTTTGTGCGCTGATCCGAGGCGGACATGAGCGAGTGGCCATCGTCACCGGCCCACAGCATTCCAGACCCGGTAAAGAAAGATTGCGCGGCTACGAAAGAGCACTGAAAGAATTTGGCATTCCCCTGAGAGAAGAATATATTCGCCACGGAGATTTCCGTATGGAAAAAGCCTACGAAGAAACCATGGCTCTTTGCTCCTTGTCGGAGCCTCCCACAGCGATTTTTGCTTCCAACAATATGACCACCTACGGATGTCTCAAGGCATTCGGTCAGCTGGGATTGACCATGGGAAAAGATATTGCCCTCTTTGGCTTCGACGATATCGAAGCCCTGAAATGGCTGAACTACAATGTTTCCGTCGTGAGCAGAGATGTTTACGAAATGGGATGCAGAGCCATGCGATTGTTATTAGACTGCTTTGAAAAAGAAGGGAGTACCGAACCGGGGCAACGAGACAGCTTGCCTACGGAGCTCATCTTTCGCGGATCAGAGCGGTGCTCGACCGATGCAGTATAATTATGATATAAATAAGAAATACGGAGGAAACGGAACATGAAACAGAAAGTTACAGTATTTGGCAGCTTCGTAGTTGACCTGATGGCAAGAACTCCCCATCTCCCCGTTCCCGGTGAGACTGTTCGTGGCAGCCTCTTTAAGCAGGGTGCAGGCGGTAAGGGTTTCAATCAGGGTATTGCCGCTCACAAGGCCGGTGGTAACGTTGTTATGATTACCAAGGTGGGCAAGGACTCCATGGCAAATGTTGCATTTGATGCAATGGATGCAGTTGGTCTGTCTAAAGAGTATGTCTTCGTGAACGAAGAAGTGGGAACCGGCATCGCTCTCATCAGCGTTGACGAGAACACCAGCCAGAACGAGATCGTAATCGTTCCCGGTGCCTGCAACACCATCACTGACGAGGACCTGGCAAAGGTCGAAGAGCACATCAAGAGTTCTGCTTATGTTCTGGTTCAGTTAGAGGTCAATCAGGATGCTAACGAAAAGGTTGCCAAGCTGGCAAAGGAAAACGGTGTTCGCTTCATTATCAACACCGCTCCCTATCAGCCCATGACCGATGAGTTCCTCAATGGTGCTTATTTGGTAACCCCCAATGAGGTCGAGGCAGAAGAGATCACCGGTATCCCTGTTAAGGATCTGGAAAGTGCCGATAAGGCAGCGAAGGTCTTCTTTGAAAAGGGCGTTGAAAACGTTCTGATCACTCTGGGTAGCCGCGGTGTCTATGTTGCTACTAAGGATGAGTCCCGAATCATCCCCTGCTTCAAGGTCAATGCAGTTGATACGACCGGTGCCGGTGATGCTTTCAACGGCGGATTCCTGACCGCTCTGTCCGAGGGTAAGGATCTGTGGGAAGCAGCTCGTTTTGCACAGGCTCTTGCAGCGATCTCTGTAACGCGTATGGGAACCACCCCCGCAATGCCCACCAGAGAAGAAATCGAAGCCTTCTTGGCTGAGAGAGGCTAATCCATACATTCCGGAGCAATGCTCTGAGTGATAACTACAGGAGGAATAATTATGTTAAGAGGCATTCCCGACATTATCGGCTCCGACCTGCTGAAGGCTCTTGCCGATACCGGCCATGGCGATCTGATCGTCATTGCAGACCACTTCTATCCCCCCATCACCAAGTCTCCCAATGCGATCAGCATTCAGGCTAAGGGCAACGGTGCAGCAGAAATGGTTGACGCCATTCTGAAGCTGGTTCCCCTGGACGTTGATTATTGTGAGCATCCCATCGAGTACATGATCCCCGATGCAGACTCCGGCGTGATCCTGAAGGAAAACAAAGTATGGGAAGACACCATCGCAGCTGTTGTCAATAACGGCTACAAGGCTGAGTGCGTTGGCGAGATCGAACGCACGAAGTTCTACGAAAAGGCTGCCAATGCCTACATCACTGTCTGCACCAGTGAGAAGCTGCCTTACGGTTGCATCATCCTGCAGAAGGGCGTTCTGTAATCGCCCTACATAAATCGGAGCAGAGTCTCCACTCAGTTCGGATGTCATTGCACATCGCAATTCTTAAGATAAGGTATTATAGGAGGAAAAAACATGAAAAAAATCATCGCACTCGTTCTCGCACTGGTCATGATTGCTGCCCTGTTCGTAGGCTGCAAGTCTGAGAAGAACACCGACAATGACGGTGTAAAGACCTACAAGATCATCTACGTTACCCCTTCCACCGCATCTGACTTCTGGTCCCAGGTTGAAACCGGCATCCAGCAGGCTAAGAAGGACTATGAAGCAAAGCTCGGCATCAAGATCGACTACTCCGTAATGGGCCCCGCACAGGAAGTTGACGCAGAAGGCTACGTTTCCGCTCTGGAGAACGCTATCTCCCAGAACCCCGATGCTATCCTGACCGCAACCCTGAACATCGACCCCACTGTTCCCAAGGCTATGGAAGCTACCAATGCAGGCATCATCCTGAACTTCGTTAACTGCGGCATTTGCAACGGCGATATGCCCGAGAATCAGGACTTCTACAACCAGTTCTACTACTGCTCCAACACCACCATCGGCGAGATGGCAGCACAGGCTTTCCTGACCGCTATGGAAGAGAAGGGTCTGACCACTGATGCAGGCACCATCGGCATGCAGATGAACATGGAAAACGCTGCTCTGGACTTCAGAATGCAGGGCTTCCGTGACTACATGGCAGCAAACGCTCCCACTCTGACCCTGACCGACACCCAGTACAACGGCAATGACTCCGCTGACGCTCAGGCTGACGCAGAAGGCACCATCTCCGCTGTTACCGATCTCATCGGCTTCTACGCAGGCAACAACGTCACTTGTGATGGCGTTTGCAACGCTCTGCGCGCTGCCGACATGAAGGAAGGCGTTGTCTCCGTTGGTGTTGACTCTGACGACGTTGAGATCGCTGCTCTGAAGGACGGCTACCTCTCCGCAATCATTGTTCAGGACGCTTTCACCCAGGGTTACAAGTGCATGGAGAACGCTATCCGTACCGCTCACGAGGGCAAGAACCCCGAGGCTACCAAGGAAGTTAACGTTCCCCCCGTTATCGTTACCGGCGCAAACATCGACAGCGAAGAAATCAAGTTCATGATGAGCCCCTACGTCAAGTAATTGACAATAGGATCCCATTAGACAAGTAAGTAAAAGGGGTCGCTGTGACCTCCGGGTCACAGCGGCCCTCAGTGAATCTACCAAGGAAAGAATGAGGGTGTAACATTGCAAGTCAATACCATCTTAAAAATTGAAAATGTCAGCAAGTTCTATCCCGGCGTTACCGCACTGAACGATGTGAGTTTTTCTATTAAGAAGGGCGAGATCAGAGCATTAGTCGGTGAGAACGGTGCAGGCAAATCCACCATGATCAAGTGTATCATGGGTGTTGAGAAGCCCGATAAGGGCCGCGTTCTGATGAACTATAATGGCGAGTGGATCGTCAATTCCAGTGCTGTTGAGGCTCAGTCTCACGGCGTTTTTGCAAATTACCAGCATGTTAATATTGCTCCCGATCTGAGCATTGCTGAGAACTATTTCCTCGGCAACCAGCCTAAGACCAAGCTTGGGTTTGTAGACTGGAAGAAGATGGAGCAGGACTCCCATCGGATCATGGAGGAATTCCGCATCCATGAGGATCCTATGGCTAAAATTCGAGAACTTCCCGTTGCTATGCAGGCAATGGTTACCATTAGTAAGATC
>JAZSAO010000162.1:0-1973 GCA_045601945.1 Faecousia sp.
GATCTGTTCGCCGATCTGTGCATTCTTTATAATTGGGATCCGCTGAAAGATGGGGTAATCCTCAGCCATAAAGAGTGCTGCAAGCGTGGCGTTGGATCCAACCACGGAGATCCGGAGCACCTGTGGGATGCCCTGAACACCGGCTTCACCATGGACGGCTTCCGTACAGCCGTTGCAAAGAGAGTGAAGGAGCTGACGAAGAGCAAGACAAAAGAGCCTGTCCGCTATAGATCTGTTGCAGACCTCAAGGCAGACCCCAACAGCCGGTTTTATCTGCCCACTGTAGAGAAGTTGATCGCAAAGGGATATCTGAACGGAAAGGGTGGCACCGGGGATGACCTGGTCCTGGATTTCTCCGAGGATTCCATCCGCATCCTCGTCACCCTTGATCGTGCCGGAGCCTACGGCGAATAAGCTCCTGTCTCCCGTGGGTAGATGGTTACTATGCTCTATCGCTTTGCCAAACTGATCGAGGAGTGAACTGAAAATGTAATGAAAATTGTAATGAGTTTCAAAAGCCGTTGAAAACAAAAGGTTTTTCAGCTGTTTAATATTGGTTCGAGTCCCGTACGGGTCACCAGAAAAACACCCTTTGTCTATTAGACAAAGGGTGTTTTTTATGCAATAAATCTCTCGGGGGATTTATGAAATATGCCTGCGGTATGTGAGCATGATTGCACTACAGATAAGATCTACTATGAAAATGGCGTCCTCCGGTTTTCTCTGCCCGATGGGCTCTGGGTAACGCCCCGCCATAAAGACAATGATACGGGGAAGGTTCTGCGAACCGATGCTGCTGGAATGATCTTTGTTTGGAGCGGGAATGGTGCAAGGATTTTTGCGGCAAAACCGCAAAAATCCTTGCACTTGAACAACGCATAACAGTCCTGAAAGCCTTGGCTTTCAAGGACATTTGCGTTGTTCAGTACACATTATTTTAGGAGAATGCATATGACAAAAAAATTGCTGATCACCGGCTTTGATCCCTTTGGTGGGGGAAGCATCAATCCTGCATGGGAGGCGGTAAAGCTGCTTCCGGAGGAGATTGGGAACTATCACCTACACAAACTGCAAATTCCCACGATTTTTGGGGTTGGGGCCCGAACTGTACTGGATCCCGCCTGTGCCATTGCTCCGGATCTGATCCTTTGTATCGGGCAAGCAGGGGGCCGCAGTGCTGTGACCCCGGAACGGATCGCGGTCAATATTCGGGATGCAAAGATCCCGGATAATGTGGGAAACCGACCTGTGGGAGAACGGGTCAACCCCGAGGGGCCTGCGGCCTATTTTGCCACCGTGGATGTGATGGCTATGGCACAGGCGGCGGAAACCAAAGGCATTCCCGCTACCGTTTCTAACAGTGCCGGTGCCTTTGTATGCAACGATATATTTTATACTCTGCTACACGCCTTCCATGGTACTTCTACCTTAGTGGGGTTTATCCATGTTCCATGGTTGCCCCAACAAGGTACACCCTCCCTGCCTTTGGAGCAGACCGTGTCTGCCCTAAAGGCCATGATTGAAAGCTGTTATTTCTAAATCAAGGAGCTGTAAAAACAGCCCCTACACTTTTTGGGATAGAGGTATTAAGGATTTCTGTTGCTCCGTCATAAGGTAATTCGCATCTTATTACATAAGGCATAAGGGAAACAGCTGATTGCACGGGATTTATAAGGAACTTATCCTTTTATATAGTCCTTCCTTGTTTTTGAGGTGATGTCTGTTAGATTTCTACGGGAAGGGTTTCCTGTTCCGATTCAACCGAAAAGTTCGAAAGCAGCCACTACAGGAAGCATATCTTCGTTAAAGTTTTCTCTTCCGTACAAGTCCAAGAACAGATCGGTGTAAGCGTTTGTTTTTAAGTTGTACTGCAAAGACCAAATTGCCCAGTATAGATCTATGTGCTTGTCGCCCACGCCTGACATATTGAAATCAATAAAGGAAGAAAAAGAACCGTTTTTCTGAATGATATT
>JAZSAO010000163.1:0-1977 GCA_045601945.1 Faecousia sp.
CCCCTGTATGCTGAAACCTGCGACCGCCGCAATAACACCCGGATCAACTACGGTACCGGTATCTTTAAGAACACCGGCTCCCGTGGCAAGTCCGGCTCCTCCGATGCTGCCGCTGAAGTCATGGGCTATGTCCGCACCCTCTTTGCTAAGAATGACGTGATCTGGCAGACCGGCGAACTGGGCAAGGTCGATCAGGGTGGCGGTGGCACCGTTGCTTGCTATATGGCAAATCGCAACATCGAAACCGTAGACGCAGGCGTTCCCGTCCTGTCCATGCATGCTCCCATGGAACTGGTCTCCAAACTGGATACCTATATGACCTATAAGGGCATGAAGGTCTTCTACGAAGATCGTTAATTTCCACGGCAAAAAATTACACCGTCTACGGGGAATACCCTGTAGACGGTGTTCTATGTTATTTATACTATCTACCCCTCATCATAATCCTGCAGATTTTCCTTAGGCAGAATCAGGGGTTCGTCCTTTACGATCAAGCTGCTGCGCTTAAAGAAATATACAATTGCGCCCACCGGAACCATGAGCCGTATTACAGTGGTTCCGCTACCATAATAAATTAGAGCCGAATAGAAAGACGGGTTAAACAAGTTAAAATTCACACGGAACCCTGCATCGGAAACGGTAGCTCCAAAAGATGCGAGTCCCAGAACAAGCACCAGGATCCAGAGGATCTTTTTATCGATCTTTTGCTTGCAACAGTCAACAATGGCATAAAGGATCACTCCAACGGGGATCAAGTTCAGCAGCAGAAAGACCCATTGAGGAGTCGTAGCTTCCTTCATGGTGCCAAGAGTTCCTGTATAGTAACGGTCCGTCCTCTCATAGGGAGTCAGAAGGAAGCCAACCAAACCTTTTTGGCTATCCATAACCGCATTGACGATCAGTCTGCTATTTTCGCTAATCAGTTCATATTCCCCGCTAACCTGCGTGCGCTTTTCTCCGTCGGAGATACCGGTGTTGGTATATACAGAAAGCAACTTTAATTCATAGTTACCTGCCCCTGCAAGAGCATCTTCCATTTGGTGAAATGCCTCGTAAAACTGTTCCTGTGTACAAGCGGCCTCCACATAAGAATAGGCCGTCTGTTGGTCATGGGCTATGATAGCATTCAACATAGCCTCTGTCTTTTGGCGCAGATCGTCGTTCTCCATTGCTTCCACAATCTCGGAACACCCACTAAAAAGGAAGACAACAACCAAAAGCAAAGCACAAAATCCCAAGACAGAATATTTTTCAAACAACATATTTATAGCCCCTTTCTGTTATAGATGCAGAAGATTAGTCTGCACCTTTCAGTGTAACCAGACCACAAGAGGAATCCGTAACGATTTAAATTTTCTCATGTTTTTATCTTTTCTTAGTCGGAAACCTCAACAATGCCATCAGCCTTCACCCGAATGGTCATGCCGTCTTTTACATAGGATAGGAATTCTTCCCCTAAAGAGTCAATCACAGGCATATTCACACCCTCGACCCAAACATCAGCCAGCACAGCCCCCGCTGCGGCAAGAGAATCAATATGGCCGGAAAACAGCATACAGGCAGGGTTTTTTCCCATAGAGCATGCACAATACAGAACCAAGCCGCCGGTGGTAGAGCCAATGGTCTGGGGCAGACACAGCGCTTTATTCAGTAGAGGCTTTCCGTACAGTTCCCGATTGCTCTGATCGCCGCACTTGACTTCCTTATCCCCGAACTGCAGTGCCATTTGCAAGGAGGCAAGGGTATTAAAGCCTTCGGTCGTTACAACTGCCTCTGCAGTAACTTCTCCGGGAGTGATCACTCTTCCTTGAAACTTTTTCATAATTTCTTTCCTCCCGTAATGATATCCAGAATTTCTCCGTCGGTATAATATCTGGCACTGGTATAAGTACGTAGCTTATTAGAAGATGTAATAACAGGAACCTTTTTGCACAAGGGGTTATTCATATACATCAGGGGGCAAATATAAGAGGTAAT
>JAZSAO010000164.1:0-1849 GCA_045601945.1 Faecousia sp.
GTACAGGGGGGCAAACAAACCACCGCTTTCATCCCGACCACCACATATTTTCACCGAGAATGCCATTATACATTCGTTTATATGACTATCCGTCACCCTCAGCCTACAAAAAATAGAACCCCACTGCAGTAGACCGGTCTCTGCGACCTATCGTCGAGGTGCAGCATCGTCTCGCAACCGTCAAAGGAACTACAGAATCTTTGGAATAATCCCGGCAAACCCACAGGGATCTTAGAACGGGATCTGATTGCATTGGGCCGTGGGTGACGTCCTAAGGCCTCTGCCAAAGGGAAAGCCGTGACGAATATGGAACAACTCTTTTCTAAACGTGTAAAAACTCCTGTCTCACTTTCCAAGAATGATCCCCAAAAAATCACAACGTAAGAATTCCGAAAGGGACAGATTTTAATCGCGTTCGTTTATGTAGACCGTTCGTCACGCTTCACATTATAGCAGATCTGATGCCCTTTGTCAAGGGTTTTGGAACGTCTGTTCAAAATATTTTTTAAATCAGATTTATTCATGTTAATCAGCGTTATTCGTAGTATTTTGGCATTGTTATATTAGATTTTTACCTATGTTTTAAAATCCCTTAAAAAATGGTTTTTTAATTATTGACTTATTATCACAGATGTGATATTATATTTTCGTATCAAAAAACTATTTTAGGAGGGACTATTATGCCTACCCCCAATGATCGCATCCGTGAACGACGGGAAGCCATGGGACTTTCCCAGTTAGAACTGAGCCAAAAACTGGGCTATACCGACCGTTCTACCATTGCGAAGCTGGAAGCCGGAGTAAACCATGTGAATACCAAAAAGCTGCCTGCCTTAGCCCGGGCATTGGAAACCACCGTTGCCTATCTTATGTGCGAAACCGACGACTATTATGATTATGAGACCGATGGGGATCGTCGGCTGAAGGAGATCCCTGACGAGATCTTCCGGAACCTCTATCCCAAGTGCAAAGGCAACACCCGTGAAATATGGCATGCCTATCTTCGTGGAGAAGGCAAGCCCGAACCCGTCTTCGATGTGGAAAAGGAACTTCGCTTCGCCCTCTTCGGCGGATACGAAGACGTTACAGAGGAAATGTATCAAGAAGTCCTCCGCTTCGCCGACTACGTGAAAGATCGAGAAGCCAAAAAGAAAACCACACCCTGATCACATAGGAGCCCCGAGTGATCCCACCTTGGATCCTGCTCCTTAGGGATCCCTTGTGATTTCAGGGAAGTTATAGGGATAGGAGGGCCTTTTCCCCATCCCACAGAAATAAGGAGTACGTCCATGGATCAGTTATCCATTCTTTACAAACAGGCAGAAAAAGAGCATATCAGCGTTCTGTCTTATCCCCTGCCCCAAACCGGGTCTTTGGCACTGCAGCTGGAAAACGGTCAGTGCTTCATCGGCATGGACTATGAACAGATCACCGACCCCAAAGATCATCTGGTCCATCTCAGTCACGAAATGGGACACTGCATCACCGGGGCATTCTATAACCGCTATGCCAAAATGGATCTGCGCCGACGGCAGGAGATCAAAGCCGATAAATGGGCCATCCACCGTCTGATCCCCATAGATGAACTGGATGATGCCATCGCATCGGGCCTTACGGAATTTTGGGACTTGGCAGATCATTTCGGTGTCACCGTTGAGTTCATGAAAAAAGCCGTCTGCCTCTACACCCACGGCAACTTAGAAACAGACCTCTATTTTTAGCCCACCCCAAAATAACAAAGCCAAATCACAGTTGATCGAGCCGGTGGCGAGTTCCCACAAGCCCCCTGGCTCTCCCTCTGGGGGAGCTGTCGCCCTTGGGGGCCTGTGGGGGCAGGTGGGATTTCCCC
>JAZSAO010000165.1:0-8189 GCA_045601945.1 Faecousia sp.
AACGCTCCCGTAAAATTTCGCTTTTAACGGGAGTGAGTTTGTTATACAAATTTTTAAGAAAAATCGTCTGTTCCTCTGATAAAAACAGTTGATTTTGCAATAAAAGATGACATTTAAATTTCAATTGCTAACAAGAGTCAAAGGAGGACCTCTTTTCAGAGATCCTCCGTCTTAAATTGGCTGTTTTTTTACAGCCCCTTTTTATATGGATATATCTATTTTTTAAATATCCGCAAGGTGCCTTCTATGGATATCACTTCTTCATAGCCTTCTTTTTTTAAGATTGCGATCAGGTTTTCCAAACCGTTCGTTTTCCCGGGACTTCGGTATTTTTTGAAAACATGCTCATATCTCGGATCCAGAACAACATATTCGCTCTCCAACACCTGCTCCACAGATGTGTAGGCTATATCATAGAGATAACGCCTTTGAGACAGTTCTGTTGTATAAAAAGTAGTTGCAGTAACTGTCGCCTCTTCCGGAACCGTTGTAAGAACTTGCCTGATTTCCCGAGAAATTTCCTTTTCCTCTATCCATATTGCGGGATAGGTCGCCGCTTTGGGCACGACCACCAAGGCAAAACAGACACCGCACAGTAGCACCGAAGCAGATAATACCGCCGTGGTCCCTTTTCGATTTTTCATATCCGACAAATTTATCAATAATAAATACAATAAACACGCCGTGGTTCCAAAGGAATACTGGAAGAAAATCTCATGCTGATAAGTGTAATCCGACATCAAATTTACCAGAATATAAGGGATCAGTAGTATGTATCTTTCATACCGACGGGTAATCAAAGGAAGCCCCAAGAGGGGTACCATGGTCAATACTAAATACCGTAGCTTTTCTGTTTTGGTGCATTCATACAGAACCTTCAGCGGATGAAGAAGTGCGTTACATACCACATGGAAAAGGCTTCCCCCTTCACCGCTCATAAAGTTCTTGTAACGACCACTCATAACGCCGTCTCCCCATCGCTTCAGATAGGTCGTAACTCCAAAAAACCACACAAAGGACAAGAACAATAGACACAAAGCCATGATCCTTTCTTTTCGCTGACCTGTGGGTAGAACAGATCTAACAAGCAGCCAAAGACCTATTACCGCCACATAAACCGCTCCATCCTCCTTGACGCCTAACGTAAGGAGGGCAAACAAGGTGGTGAACCCCTTTTTTCTCTTTTCGATCCCATAGAAAAGCCACAGGATCAAAGGTGTCAGGAAACAGTTTTCGTGGATATCATAGGCTACGCCCCCGGAAAAGGCAGGAAGGAGGAATAACACTCCGCTCAGTAATATTCGCTGTACACTACTGAAACCATAGTGTTTCCCCAGTAGCCATAAGGGAATCACCGCAGAAGTGATCACTGCCCCCTGTAGGATCTGCAAAGTTGCCGGATGCGGAACCATAGCATACACCGGAAGCAACAGGTAGTAAATGGGCGAAACATGGACAGCAAAGTGAGATAGGAGACCGTCTCTTTCCAGCGTTGTGAGAGGGAGTCCTGTTTCCTTCATGTAGTAAAACATCTGAGAGAAGATCCCAAAGTCATAAGTCGGTGTTTTGAAACTATATACCCTCGCCACTGTCCACAGGCTGACAAAGCCTAAAAATAGCAGTGCCAAAAGTGCCAAGATCCACAAGACATACTTTTTCGCTTTGCGTCCATGATGTATGCATGGAGCAGAATGATCCCACCCCTTTGCCCCATACATCGCTAAGATCCCTATACAGAGAATACAGGCACCGAGGAAAGTTCCCTCTCCGGATGCTCTTATGCCCACAAGACACAAAGCAGAAAATACCAAAACGATCCCCCACCGCTCCCATGCTTCCGTCCCATACTTTCTGCCCAATATCCATAGAATACAAAACACCGTACAGATCGTAATCGTCTCACGAGCAGGTGACATGAGTCCAAAGCTTTCCTTATCAAACAGTTCCATACCCCTTCGGAATAGAAGAATGTACTCTACCAATGCTCCTATGAGCCATGATAAAATACTTCTGCGGATCACATGAGACCATTGGTGATGGATTGTCCGATTGCAAACTTTCTGAATTTTTGACATAAAAACACCTCCTGCATCATAGGATACAGGAAGTGTCTTTCAAAAGCCTTCCGAGATACTTACAAAACCCTTTCAGTTTTCGGAAGGGTCACAAATGCACTAAATTGATCTCCGTCTACAGCCACACGAAAGGTTCCTCCCAAAGCTGTCGTATAGGTCTGGGCAATTGCTAAACCCAAACCGCTGCCCCGGGTAGAACGAGCCTTATCTCCCCGAGCAAAGCGCTGGAGAATCTCTTCTTGTGAAAAGTCCATTTCGTAATTGGCAGTATTTACCACACGGATCCGGAGGGATTGCTCTTCTTCTTTCATTTCTAAATAGATCCGCGTTCCCGGCTGGGCATATTTTAAGGCGTTCCCTAACAGATTGGCGAAAACCTGATGAAGCATGCCCCCATCAGAGACGATACGGGCTTCATCCCTGTCATATTGCCTACGAATATCCAGATTCTCTTCTTGCAATCTGTCATCTAAAAGACCTACCGTCTGCTCTAACAAGCGGACAATATCAATATCCTCTTTTTTCGGTTCTATAGCTCCGCTTTCCACCTTAGTCAGTTCAAACAGTGATTCCACCAATTCATTCATATATACGGATTTTTCCCGCAGACGGGTTAGGTGTGTTTTCCCCTCGGGGCTGAGTTCTTCTTTTTCCAGAATCTCGCTGTAGCCCAAGATCGAGGTCAGAGGGGTGCGGAGATCATGGGATACATTTGCAATCAGGTCTACCTTAAACCGTTCAGCCTTGATCGCTGTTCGGAGTGCCTCTT
Source organism: Faecousia sp. (assembly GCA_045601945.1). Classification (GTDB taxonomy): domain Bacteria; phylum Bacillota; class Clostridia; order Oscillospirales; family Oscillospiraceae; genus JAZOXB01. Next base: position 2,845 of record JAZSAO010000165.1, read on the forward strand.
GATGTTCCTTACCGATCTGTACAAGCTGTGCTTCTGTTTGGGCAAAGGTTCCTGCTTTCACCTCTATGGTCAACTCTTTACGGAAGTTTTCCAACTGGGACTTAAAATGCTGCAGCTCCATAGCATACTTCCACAGGAAGAATAGACCAAAGAAAACTGCCGAAATCCCAGCCCCGTAAAAGATCCAATGATGTGCATAGGCATAGGTAAAGCCGTATACTCCCAAAGCTACTAATCCAAGGATAGTCCATACCAAATACAGTAGCAAAACATTTCCTTCTCCCGAGATTTTCCCTGCCATACGTCTGAGTAAGCACCACTCGGAAGAAAAGCCACCCAAACACCATCCCCACAAGATCCGCAGAGATACTAAGAAAAAGAATACCGCTACCCATCGTCCCGGAACTGTAGGAACACCGCCGAGGACAGAAATACTATACCCATATCCCCAGCTTCCCAGAAAGTACAGAGCACACATTCCGTCGGGGCCTATAACAGGCTTCTTCTGGAATAGGACGAATATCCCCGTAATTCCCATCAGCACTCCCAGTACGCAGGATCCTATTCCCAGTGCCCTCATTCCGCTTTGCTCCGGTTTCTCTGTAGGAGGTTCAGCATAGGAAACTGTTGTTTCCGTAATTTCTGTAACAGTGCTTTCCATGTAGCCGTTATTTCCTACGTAGGCTATAGCCGTTGTTTCCTCTATCACAACACTGGTTTCCTCTGCCGGCAGTTGATAGGAATCGTAAACTCTCTGTCTTCCCCAGCCCCAAAGAAGGGAAGCTATCAAAAGAATCAGAATCCCTATGGCATTACGGTTTTTCCAAAACATAGCCAATCCCCCAAACAACTTTTAAGTATTCCGGCTTCTTAGGATTCAGCTCTATTTTCTCCCGAATCCGGCTGATATGGACCATAACCGTATTTTCTACCCGAAATGCATCTTGCTTCCAGACTCGCTCATACAGTTCCTCTGCCGAAAATACACGTCCCGGATTGGACATCATGAAAAAGAGAAGTTTAAATTCCGTAGCCGTCAGACGTACAGCCTCTCCGCGCACCCAGAATTGTCTCCCATGAGGATCCAAGGTCAGTTCACCTACCCTGAGGTGATCATCCTGCTCCTGCTCCCGAATAGAGCCCAGGGTATCATATCGTCGTAAAAGGGCACGAACTCTCGCCAAAAGTTCCTGCTTGTAAAAAGGCTTCACCAAATAATCATCTGCTCCCGCCTCTAAGCCTAAAACTCGGTCAGATCCCTCCGCTTTTGCAGAGAGCATCAAAATCGGCACGTTGTGGTTCTTTCGGATCTCCATAGTAGCAAGAAGGCCGTTCCGTCTGGGAATCATCACATCCATAATAATCAGATGGGGACTTTCGCGTTCTACCATTTCACAGGCAGTTTCTCCGTCATTGGCAGTTAAAACGCGGTAGCCATCTTCTTCTAATTCTGTCTGTATCACATTGATAATTGAAAAATCATCGTCTACTACAAGGATCTTGTAGGGTTCATTCATTCCTATTTCTCCCCTTGGTCATTTCATCAATTATATTATACGCCATCCTCTCCGCCATTTCAACGACTAAATCCTTACAAAAGTCTTTCATATCCTGTACTTTACCGTAGGTTCCCCTTTCTCATCCTTCTCCTCTTGACAAAGAAATCATCCCATGGTATAATACATTTAACAATTAGGTTAAATGTTAAATAAAGGAGGATATACTATGAGCTTACAGCAAACGCTAAAGGCTCTGTCAGATCCCATCCGACGTGAGATTTTGAATCTGCTCAAGCGAAAATCCTTGTCTGCAGGCGAGATCGTTGACCATTTCTCTGTAACCGGTGCTTCGATCTCCAGACATCTATCGGTACTAAAAGAAGCAGACCTGATCCGGGATCGGAGAGACGGTAAATTCATTTTTTACGAAATCAACACCTCGGTTTTAGAGGAAACTATGCTCTGGTTAGCTGATTTGAAAGGAGTATCCAACAATGATGAAAAAGTATAAGACACCCCTGATCCTATCGTCTCTGGTGACCCTGCTTCCTATGGTTGCAGGCTTCCTCCTATGGGATCGTCTGCCGGAGGTCATTCCCGTTCATTGGGGTATAAACGGCACTTCCGATGCTGTAGCCGGTCCTTGGTTCGTAGTGTTCCTGTTGCCCTTGGTCCTTGCGGCTCTCCAGTGGCTCTGTGTATGGGTCACTTTCCGTGATCCCCGTACGGAACATCAGAATCCCAAAGCTTTACAGATGATTTTCTGGATCATGCCCGTGATCTCTATCTTCTGTTGCGGTACGATTTATGTCAGCGCATTGGGCAACGGACTGTTTCTGTTCCGGTTAGTCCCCATCCTTTTGGGCGTTTTATTTATCGTTATCGGAAACTATATGCCCAAGATCACACCCAATTCTTATTTAGGCATCAAATGCCGTTGGACCTTCCACAGTGAAGAAAACTGGCACGCAAGCCACCGTTTCTGCGGAAAAGTTTCTGTGGTCTGTGGCTTTATTACCCTTTTGGGAGTGTTCCTGCCGGAAAAATGTCTCGTTGCCGTTATGTGCGTGCCTCTGCTCCCCCTTGTACTTTCCGCTTTTCTCTACCCCTATCTGTATTATCGCAAGCAAGTACAGGAAGGTCTGCCTCCCGTCGCCAAAAAGCCTATGACTAAAGGTCGGGTCATAGGAATCATCGGCAGTGTGATTGCTTGCATCCTTCTTGCCGTAATTCTGGTATATATCATGTTTACCGGTGATATCCGATATGAATTTGGCGAAACCGCCTTTACCATCGAAGCAGACTTCTGGACGGATCTGACCGTAGATTACGAAGGGATCGACTCGGTAGAATATCTGGAGGATATGTCCTACCGTGCCAGAACCAGCGGTTTCAATTCCCCTCGTCTGAGCATGGGTGCATATCGGAACGAAACCTACGGTAAATTCACTCTTTACGCTTATACCAAGTGCGATTCAGCCGTAATGATCCGTTTCGGTGATCAGCTCCTTATGATCAACGGTGAAACCCCTGAGACTACCGCCCAACTATACCAACGCCTAAAGGAGATCGTAAAATGAATATTATCGAAACACAAAAGCTAACAAAATACTATGGAAAGCACCGTGGTATCGTGGATCTGGACCTGAAGGTAAAAGAAGGTGACTTCTTCGGTTTTATCGGTCCCAACGGTGCAGGCAAAAGCACTACCATTCGCCTTCTCTTAGGTTTGATTTCTCCCGGTTCCGGTACTGTTTCCATCTTTGGAATGTCTCCGGAAGATCGGAAAACAGAAATTCTGTCACAAGTTGGGTATTTATCCTCCGATGGTGCTTATTATTCCCATCTGAAGGTCAAAGAACTTCTTGCACTTTCCGCCCGTTTGAGAAATCAGGATTGTTCCAAAGAAGCCCGGATCCTATGTCAAAGATTGGCTTTGGATCCCGAAAGAAAGATTCGTGAGCTGTCTCTCGGGAATCGAAAAAAAATCGGTATCGTATGTGCTCTCCAACATAAGCCCAAGCTATATATTATGGATGAGCCTACAAGCGGTCTGGACCCCCTAATGCAAAAGGAATTTTACGATATCATGAAGGAGCGGAACGAGGAAGGGGCTACCGTATTCCTGTCCTCCCATGTTCTCAGCGAAATCAGTCGGTATTGCAAAACCGCAGCTGTCATAAGTGACGGTCGGATCTTAGCACATAGTTCTGTGGAAGATCTGGTTCATACCGGGATCAAGCGGATCACCCTCCGTGGTCTGAAGGAAGAACTGAACATGGCAGGTATGAAGGATCGTCAGTGGGACGGAAATAATCTGAATTTCCTATATGACGGAGATACAAAAAAACTATTAGCCCAGCTTAGCAATATCAACTTTGAAGACATCAATATCACAGATCCCGATCTGGAAGAGATCTTTCTCCATTACTATCGGAAGGAGGAATCCAAATGACACTGTTAAAACACGAACTAAGACGAGGAAAATTAGGGCTGATGATCTGGTCAGCCGCACTGTCCTTTATGCTGGGAATTTGTATCCTGATCTACCCGGAAATGGCAGGGCAGATGGAAGAAATGAGTTCCATGTTTGCGGATATGGGAAGCTTTACACAAGCTTTCGGCATGGATCAGCTGAATTTCGGAGAATATAAGGGATATTTCGGCATAGAATGCGGAAATACTCTGGGTTTAGGCGGTGCCATCTTCGCCGCATTACTGGGGATCTCCGCCATAGCGAAAGAAGAAAAAGACCACACTGCTGAATTCCTCCTGACACATCCCATTTCCCGAGATCGGGTGTATGCAGAAAAGCTTCTGTCCGTTATGATTCAACTCCTGAGTTTGAATATTGTTGTAGCATTGATCACTCTGGTGGCAACAGTAGCCATTGGCGAAACCCTTCCGGTAAGAGAAACTGCCATGCTACTCATTGCATTCACCCTCTTGCAGATCCAAATCGCAGGTATCACCTTCGGTCTGTCTGCGTATAAAAAAGGCGGCAGTATGGGCTTAGGCATTGGCCTTGCACTGATTCTGTATTTCATAAGTCTGGTTGCAAACCTGCTGGAAAACGGTGAATTCCTAAAATATATCACACCTTTCTCCTATACAGACAGCGGAACCATCTATGCCCAAGGTCATCCGGAATGGAAATATCTCATAGTCGGAATGTTGATCACCGCAGTAGTCATCATCGCCGGCCGTGTGAAATGGAACCGGAAAGATATCCAATAAACAGAGTTATAAACAAATTACAAGAGTAATTGAAGTCTTCAAGTTCCCGATTGTCGGTTTGTATCTCGCACAGCCTACCCCATCTGTTTGTAGGGGAGACCTGTGTGTCTCCCGGTGCAGGAACTTAAAATTTGAACATTCTACCGTTTAAAATTTCCGTAATATCGTAAAACAGGCGGGCGGCCACAAGTCGCCCCTACCCCAAAATAAGATGATTAGTGCATCAACAGAGCAATTAACGCTGATTTAGGGGTTAAACCCACGATCAAAAAACTATCTGAAGGCACATAAAACTACATGATTCAAATCAAGACACATTGAAACTATATTAGGACAGCACGATAGTAAACAAGAAAACCTCCACATTTCTGTGGAGGCTAATGTTGGCGTTACCTATTTTCACAGCTAGAAAGCAACTATCGTTTTGCCGTTGAGAAACAGTCCGGTGGACTGTTTTAGGCAAATACGATAGCGAACAAGAAAAGGGGCTGTAAAAAAAGTCCCGAAAAAGAGCAGCCTGTGCCATAAGGTACAGGCTGCAAATTTTTATAGAGAAAGGGCTGCAATCAGTAGAAATTGCAACCCTTTGGTGGTATAATTTAACTGTCA
>JAZSAO010000166.1:0-2067 GCA_045601945.1 Faecousia sp.
CTGCCTTCAAGCTTTATTTGGTAGATGTGGGTCTTCTTCGCCGCCTGGCACAGTTGGCACCTACAGCATTTGGTGAAGGCAATCGTGTGTTTACTGAGTTCAAGGGTGCGCTGACGGAGAACTTTGTTCTGCAAACACTGGTGCCCCAATTTGAGGTTCTGCCCAGGTACTGGAGCCGGGCTGACCCACCCTATGAGGTAGATTTTATGATCCAGCGGGAAAATGATATTTTCCCTGTAGAAGTTAAATCAGAAGCTAATACCACCAGCAAGAGCCTCAAGAAATTCAAGGAGCTGTTCTCCGACAAAATCAAGCTTCGGATCCGATTCTCCTTAGATAATCTCAAATTGGATGACGATGTACTGAATATTCCCCTTTTTATGGCTGACCAAGCAGACCGATTGATCGGACTTGCACTAACAAAGCAAAACTATTTCTGATAGATGCCCACATTTACACTACACATTGTATTTTGAAGCTGACAGAGTGAGCTGACCGGAACACGGCGTTGTGGTGCAACAATTTACTCGGGCACGACACATGTCAAGGTTTACCTTTCGTTCTTCGATAATGACCACACAAAGAATATTTTCCAAATTGCTAATCAGACAACTATTGTCGGTAAGTATGTCAAGGGCTATTCCGTTGCTCAACTGGGACATGATTGAATACCCGAAGGAAATTGGTATCAAGAAGGTGGTATCTCTCTCCAAGGATCAGGAGCAAGCGCTTATTCAGTGCATCTACATGGATTTGAATAGGAAGACGGCTGTCATCCTCATCGCACTGTTTACCGGAGTACGGATCGGGGAGCTTTGCGGTTTGCAGATGAAGGACATCACTCTGACTGACAAGACCATCAGCATCAACAAAACCGTCCGGCGTATCTACGACAAGAAAAAAGGCACATCCTATCTACATATAGGACCGCCAAAGACAAAGACATCCGCGAGAACGATACCCGTTCCGTCGTTACTCATGAACATTATCAAGAAGTTCTATACCGAAAACCCTAACCATTACTTCTTGACCGGAAAAACGAAGTCTACCGAGCCTCGAACTTACCGGCAGTTTTTCTCCCGTTTTCTCAAGCGAAACGGACTGCAAAAAGTCAAATTTCATGAGATTCGTCATACATTCGCAGTGAGGGCGATAGAGATACCGAAATATGATTTGATTTTTTTGGATTGATGGGCTACGGGTATATGATAATAACGGCGGTGGCTTAGAGCCATAGAATACTGTCCTGTGCGAACAATAGGCGAATGATTTTTATGCTCAGATTGTTAGGGAAACTATGTAGGTTACCATAGTTTGGTGGCCTTTTGCGTTACGATCTGTGCGGAGGAATTTCGCTGTTCGTATGGGACAGTTTTTCTTGACCATCTGGCCGCCGACGGAGCCGGCTTCGCGGGAGGTCAGGTCGCCGTTGTAGCCCTGCTTCAGGTTGACGCCGACTTCGCCGGCTGCTTCCATCTTGAACTTATCCATAGCTTCGCGTGCTTCGGGAATGTTGATGTTGTTGTTGCTCTTCATAATGTTGCATCTCCTTTTCTGATGTTGGGAAGACTATGATAGAATTCTGTATTGTTGAAGCGTGGTTATCAGCCTCAAAATAGGACTCTATCATGCTTTTTTTTGAGGCTTTCAAATGTTTTTGTCGATTACCTCGGTGGTAGTTTCTCCAAGAGGAGCGAAAATATCAATGACAAATTTTGATAGGTTTTTATTTTTTTGGTGTTTCAAAGATGTCTAATACTTATTTCTAATAAAACGGATTGACCGTTTTATTATGCCGCTAATAAGCGGCATGGCGGCTTTGCCGCCAAGAAATAACCTGTAATACTGTTTCTTCCGCCTAAGGCGGTGCAGGATATTCATCCTGCGATAAAATGGTTTTCTAACCATTTTATCAAGAAACAGTATAATGATATAATTTAAATCGGACTTTGGACGGGAAAAGCCCCGAGGGAGATTTTTGGGTCTCTCTCGGGGCTTTTTGAGGGTTATTTTGCGAAGAATGCCTTGGCGGCATCGGAATATGCCATGAGGGCTCTGCACAGGGTG
>JAZSAO010000167.1:0-11663 GCA_045601945.1 Faecousia sp.
GAACCGTCGACCTCCAGCGTGACAGGCTGGCGTGCTAACCGACTGCACCACCGGGCCAAATTGTGGTGGGAACAACAGGGCTCGAACCTGTGACCCCATGCTTGTAAGGCATGTGCTCTCCCAGCTGAGCTATGCTCCCAAGGGGTATGCTTTAGAACCCAACGCTCTCAAGCAACACCGATATTATACACACAACATACCCTTTTGTCAAGAGTTTTTTTCATATTTTTGAATTTTTTTATTAGACTCCTAAAGGCTCTTTAATAATGCCTCTACCTGCTCCGGTGTAAAAGTATAGATCGTGTCGCAGAACTGGCATTCAATGGAAATATCCTTTCCTTCGTCAATAATTTCCTGCATATCCTTTTTACCGATGGTAATCAGCGTTTTCTCTACCCGTTCCCTGCTGCAATAACAACGATACTCTACCGCTTCCTGTTCAAAAATTTCCAGATCAAATTCGCACAGAACCGTTTTCAAGATATCTTCCGGATGCATGCCGCGATCCAGCATGGGTGTTACCGCACCTGCACAGGCGATGCCTGTTTCGATCTTCATGATCACATCATCGGGAGCACCGGGAAGAAGCTGGATCAAATAGCCACCGGCTACCTTAACGCTCTGATCCACATCTACCAGCACACCTAATGCGCAAGCCGTAGGAGTCTGCTCCGATTGGGCAAAGTAGGCTGTTACATCATCTGCGATCTCACCGGTCACAAGCTGTACACTGCCGATATAGGGTTCTTTCATTTGCAGATCTCGGATGACGGTCAGCATCCCATCTGTACCCACAGCGGCACCTACATCTAATTTCCCCGCATATTTCTCTAACAGAGAGATAGCCGGATTGGTTACATAACCGCGAACGTTTCCCTCTGCATCAGAGGTGGCAAGGATGGTTCCTAAGGGACCGCCTCCCTTAAACTGCAGGGTCAATGCACCATTAGGCACCTTTTGCAAGTTGCCCATCATAGATGTTACGGTCAACACTCTGCCCAGGGCCGCAGTAGCGGTGGGGGTCGTCTTATGCATTTGTCGTGCCTTTTCCACCATAGCGGTAGAATGGATCGCCATAGCTTTTACCCAGCCGTCTGTGGTAATGGCACGAACAATATAATCACTCATAATCTTTTACTCCTTAAATGCTGCAAAGTAGATCCGCAGTTCCTCTGCCGCAGGTGCTTCCTCCCGTCGGTCGCCGTAGCACTCTACGCGAGAGAACCCTGCCTCTTTAAGCCATTTCTCAAGATCCGACGGCGCATAGGCGTACTCACAGTGTTGCTCAAAACTCCGTTCCCACAGGTTCTTTTTCCGTTGGAACAGGTCGATCCCGTAATAGCAGATATTTTCCTCTTGATCAAATTCTGCTCTCCATACGCAGTAGCTATCGTCGTTTTCATCCAGAAACACCTGTCCGTCTAACCCACGGAGTTTAAAGGGTGTATTGATATCAAAAAAGAACATACCCCCGTCAGCCAGTGCCTCATACACTCGTGAAAAGGCCTTCCGACAATTCTCCGGCTCTGTAACGTAATTCAGGCTATCCAAGAAACAGCAAACCGCATCCACCTTATAAGGAAGGCGCAGTCGTTCCATGGGCTGACAGATAAAAAACGGTGGCTCCCCTTGTATCGACGCCGCCTTTTGTGCGGCAACGGTCAGCATCTCCTCAGAGATATCGGCTCCCAAAACGCGGTAACCTGCCTGTGCCAACAGCACAGACATGGAGCCTGTTCCACAGGCTAAATCTAAAATACGTTCCGGAGACTTGCCGTTGTTTTTCAGGATCTGCTGAAAGAAGGCCATGACCGCCTCATAATCCACATCTGTAGTCAAACCGTCATAGGCAGCTGCCAGTGTTTCGTACGCGTTCATTCTTCCTCCCGCATACGCTCAAAAACCAGGTGGTATGCATCATTGCCACTGAGGAGGCTGCGGTTCACACGACTGACCGTCGCGGAACTGGCACCGGTCTCTGACAGAATATCATTGTAGATCATACCCTCTGCAAGCATACGGGCTACGCGATATCTCTGTTCTATGGCGCGGAGCTCTGTTTGGGTACACAGATCATGGAAAAATGCATAGCACTCTTCCGGAGTCTCCAGCTTTAAAATCGCACGATACAGTTCACAGTTCGGATTGGAACGCTTCATTCTGTTATTCATAAAATGTACCTCACTTTCATTCATTTAATATATCAAGGCATTACCGCATTAAAGTATAACACTTTTCTACGCAAAAGTAAAGACCCTTTTACACTTTATCGAAAGAAATTTTCATCAATATTTTGAAGTGCCTGCTTTTTAGAGGAACTCCGTATAACCGGATCTCACGGATCGCAAACCTTTGCAAAAAGGCACCTCCGAAACGAAGGTGCCTTAAATAAATCTTACTTGCGGAACAGGTCGAAAATTGCGTCGATATCGTCGATATTGGAATCGTTCTTTGCGCGGGAAGCGGATTCTGCTGCAGATGCTGTTTTCTGGGAGGCAGCTGCTGTAGAGAACATACCGCGACCGTCTTCTTTCTTCTTGGTTTCATCCACGAAACCGGTGGCAATTACGGTCACGCGCATCTGATCTTGGAATTCTTCGGAGGTCTTTGCGCCGAAGATGATGTTAGCCTCGGGATTTGCGGCTTCCATAACGATGTTAGCGGCCAGTTCGACTTCTTCCAGACCCAGTTCGGGAGAGCCGGCAATGCTGATCAGAACACCATTGGCGCCGTTGATAGAGGTTTCCAGAAGGGGGCTGGAAACTGCCATCATAGCAGCCTGCTCAGCCTTATCCTTACCGGTGCCGATACCTACACCCATATGGGCATGGCCTGCATTCTTCATAACAGCAGAAACGTCGGCAAAGTCCAGATTGATAATGACACGAGGATCCTCTCCAACCAGTTCGGAAATAGAGGTAACAGCCTGCTTCAGAACATCGTCAGCAATGCCGAATGCATTGGCAAAGGTGATCTTTTGATCGGTAACATATTTCAGACGATCGTTGGGAATAACGATCAGGGAGTCAACCTTTTCGCTCAAAGCAGCGATGCCGGAATCAGCCTGCTTCATGCGGTTTGCACCCTCGAATCGGAAGGGCTTGGTTACAACGCCAACAGTCAGAATGCCTGCCTCATGGGCAAGATCTGCAATGATGGGAGCTGCGCCGGTGCCGGTGCCGCCGCCCATACCGGCGGTGATAAATACCATATCGGTGTCTTCCAGAATCTTAGCAATGGCTGCTCTGCTCTCTTCTGCAGACTTTTTGCCGACTTCGGGCTTAGAACCTGCGCCCATGCCGCCGGTCAGCTTTTCGCCGATCTGCAGCTTGTTGGGGCACTTGGACTTATTCAGGTCCTGACGGTCTGTATTGACAACCACAAACTCTACACCCTGAACATTGGCCTCGATCATACGGTTGACAACGTTGTTGCCTGCGCCACCTACACCGATAACCTTAATATTAACAACTTTTTCTGCGTAAACTTCGGACATAATAATCTCCTCCTATGTATACTGATAAATTAGATCAGGGCACATCTGACAAGTATCGCATCTGCTAAGTCACTCCTGCGGTACCTATCAGACGCGCCCTGTGGGGCTTATACACTTATACTTTTCTATTTTACCGTGAATTTCCCTTCAGGTCAATAGAATTTCTCATTTTTTATAAAATTATTTACAAATTTTCTGAATTTTACACCCTCGACCAACAAAATTCAGTCTCCCCGAAGGAGAATTGCCTTGTCTCCATCCCGTAAAGTCAGGTCAATCGTGCCTGTAACATAGGACTCTTCCTGACGGACTACGGTTTTCAGATACTCCAATTTATAATCTATCCTTGTAGTATTTCCCAATTCCACAAAGAAACGATCCTCATACCACAGAGAAATCTTAAAGGAGGAAGGAATCTGAACCGAAGCAATATGCCGCCCCAAGGTAGCCTCCTCGAGCGCCGTAAGGATCCCTTTCATAGCAGTCAATTGCCCCTTCGCTTTTGTTTCATTCCCTGCCTCGGCGAAGATTTGTATATCTTCTCCAATGGCGGGAGCGTGGATCAAAAGTTCCTCGACCATAGTATATTCCTTGGCACTTCCCGTAGAGATCTGCTCTACGATCTTTCCTTGTGCCGTCATGAGATAGTAGTTTCCGTCCGTATCCTGTACTGCGTATCTGGGCCGACTTTCCGTGACATGAATGATCAAGGTATTGGGAAGCTGTCTGCTCACCTTTACAGACTCCACATATTTCAGAGGGGCCATAATGCTCCCGGAAATTTTACCTCTCGACAGTGTCAGCAGATTATCTCCCGTAGCCACTCCGCACGCTTGAAGGATCTCCTCCTGAGAATAATAAGAAGCCCCTTGTACTTGGATATTTTCCACGCGGAAGAAGATCACCATGCTGAAAAGAACCGCAAGGATCACTCCCACCATAACGATCAACCGCTTAAACAGACCCTTATTGATCCGTTTTACCGTTCTCCGCTTTGCTTGTCGCTTCTGTTGCCGGCGCAAACGATGCAATCTGGCATTTTCCGCTCGAATGGCCTCCCTTTTTTTGGCGGCTCTCATAGCACGTTCCGTCAGAACGGCAGAATCCGCCGGTTTTCTCTTTTCAGAACCATGAGAGGTGCCTTTCGATCTGCCGTCAGTTCCTGTGGATCCCGTCGATCTTCTCTGGCGAGGGGGCTCAGTAGAAGTCTCTCGCCCATCCTCCGGTCTACGCCGACGAGGGGACTCGGCAGAGGTCTCTCGTCTGTCTTCCGGTCTACGCCGACGTGGGGGCTCTGCAGAGGGTTCTCGTCTGTCTTCCGGTCTGCCCCGACGAGGGGACTCGGCAGAGGTCTCTCGTCTGTCTTCCGGTCTGCGTCGACGAGGAGGCTCCGCGGAAGTTTCTCGTCTGTCCTCCGGTCTGCCCCGACGAGGAGAGGGATTTGTTCCCCATTCCGTTCTTCTTCCTGCCGGAGACTGAGAGGACCGATCATATTGCATACCGTACGTTTCCTGTTCCAAACGGGAATCCGACATCGTTCTATTTTCGGTAGGTCTATTTCTTCTGTATTCCATATTTCCTTACTCCATCCATATTTTCCCACCGAGACTTCTGAGATTTTCCGCAAAATTCTCATAGCCTCTTTCCATGTGTTCTATCTTATCGATCTTACTGCATCCCTCTGCGCTCAACGCCGCAACGACCAGTGCTGCACCGCCTCGCAGATCCGTTGCCTCAACACTGGCGCCAAAGAGTCGTTCAACACCATCTATAACAGCATAGTGTCTGGATGCGTGTATATTTGCCCCCATAGCCCGTAATCCCGAAACATGAAGAAAGCGATTGTTGAAAATCCGTTCCTCCACAACGCTGATCCCTTTGGCCCGAGCAAGAACAGCCATCACAGGAGCTTGCGCATCTGTAGGGAATCCATCATAAGGGGCGGTCTTAATGGGACTCACCGCACGGAGTCTCTCGCATACAATACGGATCCTATGGTCAGCTTCCGCAATCTGGCATCCCGCCTTCCGAAAGACTTCTGTCACCGCCCTTAGATGGGACGGCTCCACTTGATCCAGTGTTACGTCCCCTCCCGTCGCCGCCGCCACTGCCATATAAGTAGCCGCTTCCATACGATCCGGCATGATCCTGTATTGGCTACCATGGAGTGTTTTACCACCATGAATCACAAGGACCGTTCCCCGATCCACGATCTCCGCTCCACAGGCTCTGAGAAATCCAATCAGATCTCCGATCTCCGGTTCCAAGGCACAATTGCACAAGACGGTCGTACCTTTGCACCCCAACGCCCCCAATATTAAATTTTCTGTGGCACCCACACTGGGAAAAGGCAAAGCCACAGTTCCCCCTGTAGGCTCCGATCCGCTACAGTCAATGCAATATTCATCACTGTTGCAGGTATAGCCCAAATGCTCTAACCCACGCAAGTGGAGATCAATAGGTCGGTCGCCCAAAGCACAGCCGCCGGGATAGGAAAGGCGCGCCTGTTGGAATCTTCCCAGAAGGGAGCCTAAGAAAATCACCGCCGCCCTCATTTTCCCCGTTAGATCAGAAGGGATGGCTTTCGGGACAGCATCGTATGTACAGATTCGTAAGGTAGATCCTTCTCGTTCTGTCTTACAGCCCAGAAATTCCAAGATCTCCAGAGCCGTATCTACATCTGCAATTCGGGGACAATTGTGAAGAACACAGGTCTCCTTAGTCAAAAGTGTAGCCGCCAAAATCGGCAACACACTGTTTTTCGCTCCATGAATCGTCAGTTCTCCCTGCAGAGGAGTTCCGCCGTCGATTCCATATGCACCCATAGGCAAACCTCCGATTTTGGAAATTTGCCCATTCTATGCCAAATTCTGATTATCCGTTCCCCAATTCCAAAACAATGTCCAGAATTCGCTCTGCAGAATCGATCACTGCCATATCCCGAAGGGCTTTGCTCATGGCTTCCCGACGGGGTTTGTTTTCCAAAAGTTCTTTGGCGGCTTTGTAAAGACTTGTGCCATCACAATCAGCCTCTCGAATCACCACTGCCGCACCCCGTTGCTCTAAAATCCGCGCGTTCTTCTCCTGATGGTTATTGGTTACATTGGGAGAGGGCACAATGATACAAGGAGTCCCTGCCGCGGCAATTTCATTGAGCGTGGAGGCACCGGCTCTGCTGATAAACAGATCCGCCGCCGCCATGAGAGTCGGCATGTTATAGATATATTCCTGCATGGTCACAAGGTCCTGCGCTTCTAAATCTACACCCAGATCCTTGACGAAATCCGGCATCCAACGCCAGCCGAAAGAGCCTGTTGCATGGACATGGCGATATTGCCCTTCCTCACACTCCAGCTTCATAAAGGCCCCAATCTTCTTGTTCATTTCACGGGCGCCTAAGCTACCCCATGCAGATACAATTAAGGGCTTATCATCCAGCCCCAATTCCTTCCGTGCCTCTGCCTTCTGCGTATAGACAAACTCTTCCCGAACGGGCATTCCAACAGGAATGACTCGGTCGGCATTCTTATATTCCTTCCGACTTTCCTCAAAGCTCACCAAAATTCGATCTACCTTGTCGCAGACCATACGGGTAGCCAAGCCGGGAACCGCATTGGCCTCATGGAGTGCCGTGGGAATTCCTCTTTTAGCGCCCATTTTCAGCATTGGAAAGCTGGCATATCCACCCGTTCCTACGATCACATCGGGCTTGAACTCGGACAGGATCCGATCCGCCTTCTTTAAGGCGCGACGAATGGTACCCACGGTTTGAATATTATGCCATATGGCAGAGGGTTTAAAGCTACGGAGATAATTGGAAACCGTTACGGTTTCTAAGGCAAAGCCCTCTCTGGGAACCAGCTTGGTTTCCATGCCGTCGTCGGCACCTACAAAAAGGATCTCGCAGTTAGGTTTCCGTTCCTTGAGTCGTTTGGCAACGGCAATAGCAGGATTGATATGTCCCCCGGTACCGCCGCAGGTAAAAATCACTTTCATAACATTCACCTTATCTATTATCAAACTTGCAGATTTCTCATGGCACATGAGAGATCGAGCGAGAAATATTCAACATGATCCCACACTCTGCCAGTTGCATCATCAGTGCCGTTCCTCCCGATGAAAAGAAGGGCATAGAGATCCCCGTTGACGGAAGAAGATTGGTCACAACTCCTACGTTCAGGAGAACCTGCAGAGCAAGAAGCGTGGTCAGGCCTGTGGCAAGAAGCATGGAAAACCGATCTTTGCTATGGATCGCGATCCAATAACCTCGCAGGATCAGCAGTGCAAATAGGGCTAAGATCCCCATGGCTCCGATAAACCCCAGTTCTTCGCACACAATGGCAAAAATATAGTCGTTATGTTCCTCCGGTAAGTAGAGATATTTCTGTCTCCCCATACCGAAGCCTAAACCAAAGAGCCCACCGGAGCCGATGGCATAGAGAGATTGAACGATCTGGTAGCCTTCGTCTGTGGGATAGGCTTCCGGATCCAGCCATGCCATGATCCGATCCCCGGTATACCCCCCCGTCAGGATCAGCAGAAGGAGAACACTCCCTCCGGATATGGCAATGGTCATCAGATACTTGCTGTTCACCCCTCCTACCAACATCAAAAGGAAGCACAGAGAGGCAACGATAATCGTAGCGGAAAAATGGGGCTCTAAGATCAGCAAAACCGCTATGATCACCATGGCCCCCGAACAAGCGAAAAACACCTTGGTGCTTCGGCTTTCTTTTTTCCGCTGGGTAAGAATCTTGGCAAGGGATATGATCAGAGACAGCTTTGCAACCTCGGACGGCTGAAAGCTGATAAATCCGATCTTGATCCATCGGGTCGCGCCCCCACCCGTTAAACCAAAGAGGAGCACTCCCAACAGAAGGATCACACAGCTAAAATACAATAGCCGCGATATGCTGTAATACAAGGTATAAGGGATCATACTGACAAAATACATTGCCACGATCCCCAATACCGCAAAGAAAAGCTGAGATAAGAAATAGCTTGCAGAATTGCCCGTTACATAATAAGCACGGGCGAAACTGGCCGAAAAAAGCATCACAAGCCCCACTGCCGTCAGCAGTAAGGTCAGCAATAAATAAGGAAGATCCATTCTGCCACGATCTCTCCGGATCGCAGATCTCCGGGGCATACGACCGCCCTCCTAAAAATCGTCCTATCTATCTATTGTCCGAAATGATAATATAGTTAAATCAGAAAAAAGGATTAAAACCAAATACGAACGCCAAAATAAGCCACAGTGCACATTGCAACAGTTACCCCTACAAAGACCAGCCAGATCTTTATCTCTGACCATCCGCACTTTTCAAAGTGATGATGAATGGGTGCCATCTTAAAAATACGCTTTCCGTGGGACAGCTTGAAATACCCAACCTGAATAATATCAGACAGAGCCTCAATGATGTAAATGATACCCACAAACAGAAGCACCAGCGGCATATCCAGTGCAAAAGCAAGACCCACTACAGCACCGCCCATGAACAGGGAACCGGTATCCCCCATAAAGACCTTTGCAGGATAGAAGTTGTAGATGAGATAGCCACCCAAACCACCCAGAAGGGCGGCAGAGAAGGACCCAAGGCCCACATGACCCATTCCCAATGCTACCATAGTAAAGAACAGCATAACAGGAGAGGTAACACCTGAAGACAGGCCGTCCAGACCGTCCGTCAAATTCACCGCATTCACACAGCCCAGAATGATAAACAACGCAACCCCATGGTACAGCATGGGAGGAACCGTGCAAATAACCCCCTCTACAAAGGGGAAACGAAGTTCATAAGACAGTTCTCCCGTAAAATGCATAGCTGCCAGAAAGGCAACAGAAGCCACAAGCTGGAGAGCGATCTTCTGCTTTCCGGTAAGGCCCAAGTTTCTCTTCTTCTTGACCTTAATAAAATCATCCAAAAAACCAATGACACCAAACATGAGTGCAAGACCCAGAACAGGAAGCTGATCCCACTCGCCCCAAATCACACCGCCGGTAATCAGGCAGAGCATGGATGCAATGATAAACATGATGCCGCCCATGGTGGGAGTGCCGGCCTTATTGTTGTGCCAGATGGGGCCGACCTCACGAATCGACTGCCCTGCTTTCCACGCCCGAAGGGCAGGGATCAGAAATCTGCCCAGAACAGCAGACAGGACAAAGCCCCCCAACAAAGAAATCAAAATCACAGTAATTTCAGACATATCTCTATCCTCCGTCTTATGGTTCAAACAACAGCTGTAAAACCTTTTCCATGTGCATTCCCCGGCTGCCCTTTATGAGCAGGCTGTCTCCGGGCTGCAATACGTTCTTTAAAGCACAAACCAATGCCTCGTGGGTATCAAAGTGTTGGGCATAAGCCATACCCGCTGCCCCTCGAACCATTTCTTCTCCCAAGGGGCCATAGGCAAAGAGGAGATCCGCAGTTTTCGCCGCCTCCAAGCCGATCTCATAATGGGCGGTAGGTGCGAAATCTCCTAATTCCAGCATACCGCCTAATACAGCGATCCGTCGTCCCGATCTCCGCGACAGCACAGACAGTGCCGCACGGGTGGATTCCGGACCTGCATTATAGCAGTCTTCAATCATATACAGACCGTCCCGGCTATAGGTATTCTGTCGCATATCCGTATTGGTGAAGGCTCTTAGCCCCTCGCAGATCGCCTCCGGCCTCATGCCCCACAGAAGCCCCACTGCACAAGCGCCCAAGGCATTGCACACATTATGCTCTCCCACAACAGGAAGTTCTACAGGGAAGGTCTGCCCGAAGGCCTCTACCGTAAATCTGCACTTTTCTTCGCCCATAGTCAGATCCAAAGCCCTGACTTGGTTGTGGGCACCGATACCGTAGGTAATGGCACCATATTCTTCCGCCACTTGAGACAGCAGATCGTTGTCACCGCAGAACAGGATCTTTCCACCGGGGCGGAGACCTTCCAAGATCTCCAATTTCGCGTGAAGGATCCCTTCCCGAGAGCCTAAGTATTCTATATGCATGGTGCCAACATTGGTGATCATGGCAATATCCGGTTGTGCCAGACTCGTCAGGAGAGAGATCTCCCCTGCATGGTTCATACCCATTTCGATCACAGCCTTTTGGCAATCCTCCCGTAAAGACAGGAGGGTCACAGGCAAACCAATGTGATTGTTAAAATTCTTAGGTGTTTTCTGGGTCAGAAAACTCTGCTCCAGAACCGCCGCAACCATTTCCTTGGTGGTGGTCTTTCCCACACTGCCGGTAATACCGACTACCTGACAAGGCAGGCTCTCCCGATAGCCTCGGGCGATCTGCTGCATAGCAGACATGGTATCTTCCACATTGATTGCAGGAACAGAAGGATCTTGTGGTTCCGATGCCAAAACTGCTACAGCACCTTTTTCCAAGGCAACAGGAATATATGTATGACCGTTCCGCTCTCCCGTAAGGGCAACAAACAGTTCCCCTTCTGCAATGGCACGGCTGTCAAATTGGATACCGCTAAAGGTCAGGCTTTCAAATTCCGGTGCTACAATGCCCCCACACCAGGCGGCGGCTTGTTTTAACGTGATCAACCCCATAGTGCTGCGGCGACCTCCTCCCGTTCGTCCAGATGGGTTTTCTCTTTCCCAATGATCTGGTAGGTCTCATGTCCTTTCCCTGCAAGGATTATCATATCATCTTTTTGTCCTAAACGCAAGGCTAAAGCAATGGCTTTCCGACGATTCTCTTCCACAATGTACGTATCGGGGCTGTTTTTCATCCCCTCCAGTATCTGTCGGATGATCTCCATAGGTTCTTCCGTACGGGGATTGTCAGAGGTAACGATGGTGAGATCTGCGTACTTTACCGCAATTTCTCCCATCATAGGACGCTTTTTATTGTCTCGATCTCCGCCACATCCAAAGACGAGGATCACTCTGCCCTTGCAGAAATCCTTTACGGATCGGAGGACGTTTTCCAGACCGTCGGGGGTATGGGCATAGTCGATGTGAACCGTATAGTCCTTTCCGGGAGTAGGAACGACCTCTACTCTTCCTTTAACGCCTTTGGCTTGGGAAAGAGCGGCAATGGCAGTTTGGAAGTCCATGCCCAGTTTCCGTGCAATGGCGAGTGCCATTAGGCTGTTACTGACTGTGAACCGTCCGGCAATCCCCATCCGCAATTGCCCCCTGAGGTCCTTT
>JAZSAO010000168.1:0-6345 GCA_045601945.1 Faecousia sp.
ATTCTATGACCACCCCTTATGAAAAAACCTTCCACATCCCCACTTCGGCAGTAGACCGGTTCGACCGGCTGAAAGCCAGCCATATCCTTGCGTATATCCAGGAAATTTCCGGCGAGCACAGCACCCTGCTGGGTGCCAGCCGCCAGGAGCTGACGGAGCGGGGCCTGTTCTGGGCGGTGATCCGCCACCGGGTGCAGGTCACCCGGCTGCCCAAAGCCGGAGAGATCGTCACCATCCGCACCTGGCCCATGCCCACCACCCGGACCGCCTATCCCCGTTCCACCATTTTCTACGATGAAAAGGGCAACGAGTGCCTGCGCTCCATCACCCTCTGGGTGCTGATGGACACCAATACCCGGGCCATGGTCCTGCCGGGCAAAAGCGGTATCGCCGTGGAAGGCCTGCTGACAGGCGCAGAGCTGGCTGTCCCCGGCTCCATCGTCCCCAAGAGCCTGGTCAACACCGAAAGCCGTCCGGTCCGGTTCTCCGACCTGGATGTAAACGGCCACATGAATAACTGCCGGTATTTAGACTGGATCTCCGACCTGCTGCCCAGCGGCTTTTATCAGGAAAGGAGCCTGACGGGCTTTACCATCTGTTACCTGTCGGAAGCCACGGAAGGAGAAGCCCTGGAGCTTCAGTGGGAACTGGAAAACGGACCTTGCATCACCGTCAACGGCCTGCGGCAGGAGACCGGTCCGTCCACCGGAAAGGGTCGTGTGTTCGCCGCCCAATTACAGTTCTGAAATGTGTTCTGTAAACCATTTGACAGCTTTCCACAACTGTTGACAACTTTGGATAAATCCCCCCAAGCCCTGCAAACAGCCCTTGTTTGCAGGGCTTTTTATGGCTTGCCCTGTGGATAAACCTGTGGAAACTGTGGAAAACTCCCTCTTATCCACACCTGCTCATAACCCCTTATGTAACAGTTTATGTAAACTGCCGAATTTTGTAAACAACCCCGGAAAACTTCCGGCGCGGCCCCTGTCATTCTCCGAATTCCAACCGCATCTTGCACAGGGGGATTGCATTTTCTGTATAAATGTGTTATATTTTTTAGGTTAAGTAATTATTTGGACTTTTGGAGATAAAAAAGGAGTTTTTTCTATGGTATCTCAAGAAAATATTCGTAATATTGCCATCATTGCCCACGTTGACCATGGTAAGACGACTCTGGTCGATGAGATGTTGAAGCAGGGCGGTATTTATCGTGAAAATCAGGCAGTGATAGACCGTGTTATGGACTCCGGCGATCTGGAACGGGAACGTGGCATTACCATTCTGGCTAAGAATACAGCTGTACACTATAAGTATACCAAGATCAATATCGTTGATACTCCGGGACACGCTGACTTCGGTGGCGAGGTAGAGCGTATTCTGAAAATGGTCAACGGTGTTATTCTTCTGGTAGACGCTGCAGAAGGTCCTATGCCTCAGACTCGTTTTGTTCTGGGCAAGGCACTGGAACTGGGACATAAGGTCATTGTTGTCGTGAACAAGATCGACCGTCTGGATGCTCGTATTGAGGAAGTTATGGACGAGGTTCTGGAACTGCTGTTGGATCTGAATGCAACTGACGAACAGTTTGCATCTCCCACTTTGTTCTGCTCTGCTCGGCAGGGTATTGCTTCTTATGCACCCAATGAGACCGGCGTCAATCTGGATCCCCTGTTCCAGACCATTATCAATTATATTCCCGCTCCCGAGGGAGAAGAAGATGCTCCCCTGCAGATGCTGGTATCCTCTATCGACTATAATGAATATGTTGGTCGTATCGGCATCGGTCGCATTGAGCGTGGCACCATTCGCCAGAATCAGGAGGTCCTGATCTGCGATTACCACCATCCCGAAGAACAGACGAAGGGCAAGGTCGTTGCCCTCTATGAGTTCGACGGTCTGGGCAAGAAGCCCATTACCGAAGCCTCCGCAGGTCAGATCGTTGCCTTCTCCGGCATGGCTGATATTACCATCGGCAGAACCATCTGCGCTCCCGAGGCTCCCGAGGCACTGCCCTTTGTGAAGATCTCCGATCCTACTATCGAGATGACCTTCTCTGTTAACGACTCTCCCTTTGCAGGACGTGAGGGTAAATATGTTACCTCACGTAACCTCCGTGACCGTTTGCAGAAGGAACTGCTCAAGGACGTATCCCTCCATGTTACGGAGCAGGGTACAGACGCCTTCAATGTAGCGGGTCGTGGCGAGATGCACATTTCCATTTTGATTGAGACTATGCGTCGCGAAGGCTATGAGTTCCAAGTAGGTACTCCCCGTGTTCTGACTAAGGTCATTGACGGCAAGGTTTGCGAGCCTATCGAGCGTATGATCGCTGACGTGCCGGAAGCTACCATGGGTAGTGTCATTGAGAAAATGGGCAAGCGGAAGGGCGATCTTCTATCCATGACCCCCATGGGTAGCCGTTACCGTTTGGAGTTCTTGGTTCCCTCCCGTGGCTTGTTTGGTTATCGCAATGAATTCCTGACCGACACCCGTGGCGAAGGCATTATGTCCTCTATCTTGGAAACCTATGCTCCCGTTAAGGGCGAGATCGAGCGCCGTAAGAGTGGCTCTCTCATCGCATTCGAGACCGGTGAGGCTGTTACCTACGGTCTATTTAATGCTCAGGAACGTGGGCAGCTGTTTATCGGGGCTGGCACTGATGTTTATGCCGGTATGGTCGTTGGTATTTGCTCCCGTAACGAGGATATGACTGTCAACGTCTGCAAGAAGAAGCAGTTGACCAATATGCGTGCATCCGGTTCCGACGAGGCTCTCCGCCTTACCTCTCCCAGAATCTTCTCTCTGGAGCAGTGTCTGGAATTCTTAGCGGATGACGAACTTTTGGAAGTCACTCCTAAGAGCCTTCGCATCCGTAAGCAGGAACTTGACCACGGTCTGCGTATGCGCCAAGTCATGAAAAAGCGCAACGGCGAGGCTTAATACACAAGAAACCTTCCCCGATAGCACAGGCTGTCCGGGAAGGTTTATCCTTGAAGAACCTTTTTAGGGTTCCGGATCCGGCAGACCGGAAGGAGGACAGTGCATGAAAGAAAAATGGAAAAAACTGCTCCAAGCCATAACGAATCCTCGGCTACTGATTTGCTTTGGATTGGGGTGGCTGATTACAAACGGATGGTCCTATATTCTACTTGGGGTCGGAACGTGGTTGGATATTCCGTGGATGAAGGCTGTTGCCGGAGCCTATTTGACCTTTCTGTGGCTACCGATTTCTCCCGAAAAACTTCTTACAGTAGCCATTGCTATGGCTTTGCTACGCTTCCTGTTTCCCGAGGATCAGAAGACCCTCGCGCTTCTGAAAGATATGCTCCACAAATTAAAGCAGAAGCACGCAGAGAGGAAGGAGAAAAAGAAAACGCAGGAAACGAGCACCTTGCCTCAAAAGGAAAAAGACAATGCATCCAACAATTGTCAGCCCTGAGATTAAAGTTCAAAAAAGGCTTAGAATTCAGAAAGGAAGGAACCGGATTCTCCTATCCCGAATAGGTGCAGGCTTATCTGATTCCGAAGGACTCCGATACAAAAATAATGGAAATCCAAGAGTTTTAACAAAGATTATACTTGACTTTTACAAACTCTTCTATAAAATGGTAATTGGTGGGGATCGGCTTTTGTGCCTGTTGATCCCACTGTGAAAAACGAAAGATAGAAACCATCCAAAAGAAATTTAAAGAAAAGAACGGAGAAATTACTATGGCACTCTTACTGAAGGTATTTACCCTTTTGGGCGGCTTAGCCTTCTTCCTTTATGGTATGAAGGTCATGTCCGACGGACTGTCTAAGCTGGCCGGCGGCTCTCTGGAAAGAGCTCTGAAAAAGACAACTTCGAATCTGTTCCTTGCTATGGGCTTGGGTGCAGGCATCACCATTGCGATCCAATCCTCTTCTGCCATGACCGTCATGCTGGTCGGCTTGGTTAACTCCGGCATTATGACCCTGCGGCAGACCATCGGCGTCATTATGGGTTCCAACGTTGGTACCACATTGACTCCTTGGATCTTCTCTCTGGCCGGTATCGAAGGCGGCGGCCCTCTGGATCTGCTGAAGCCTGCCAATTTCTCCCCTCTGGTTGCTTTTATCGGCATCCTTATGACCATGGTTGCCAAAACCGAAAAGAAGCAGGATATCGGTAAGATCCTCATCGGTTTTGCAGTTTTGATGTTCGGTATGACCCTGATGGGCGACAGTATGGAAGGTTTGGAAAATTCCACTATCTTTGAGGATCTGCTGGAAGTCTTCAAGAACCCCATTATCGGTGTTCTCTTTGGTGCCGTATTTACCGGCATTATTCAGTCCTCTGCGGCTTCTGTCAGTATGCTCCAGAGTTTGGCTCTTACCGGAGCCATTTCCTATGGTGTTGCGATCCCCATTATTATGGGCCAGAACATCGGTACCTGTATTACTGCGCTGATTTCTTCTATCGGTGTTTCCAAGAACGCCAAGAAGGTTTCTGTAGTACATATTTCCTTCAATTTGATCGGCACGCTTGTTTGCCTGATCTTGTTCTTTGGCGTGGATGCGATCTTTGGCCTGACCTTTATGGATAAGCCTATTGATGCTTTTGGCATTGCTCTTTGCCACACCATTTTCAATATCTTTACCACTGCTATGCTGTGCCCCTTCTGCAATCAGCTGGAAAAGATCGCAAACAAGTTTATCCGCACCGACGACCAGAAGGTCGACGAAAAGGTTGCCTTCTTGGACGAGCGTCTGCTGAAGACTCCTTCCTTTGCAGTAGCGGAGGCCAACAACATGACCGGCAAGATGGCGCAAATTGCCGGCGGCTCCATTCTTACTTCTCTGGATCTGATTGATTCTTATACAGAAAAGACCATGGAAGCTGTTGTTGCACAGGAAGACGAACTGGACAAGTACGAAGACAAGCTGGGCTCCTTCTTGGCACTGCTTTCCGGTTGCGATCTGTCCGAGCCCGATACCCGTGAGATTTCCAAGCTGCTTCACACCATTGGCGATTTCGAACGTCTGGGTGACCACTCTGTACAGGTTGGTAAGTGTGCCCAGGAGATCTACGAAAAGAAGATCACCTTCTCCGAGAAAGCTGTGGAAGAGATCAACACCATGGTTGCAGCTATTCGCGAGATCGTAGATATGACCACCCGTGCTTTTGTTGACCATGATCTGGAACTGGCTCGTCGCGTTGAGCCTCTGGAACAGGTCGTTGATGTTCTTGCCGCCCGTTCCAAGAAGAACCACATCGAGCGTGTTCAGAACGGCAAATGCACCATTCAGCTGGGCTTTGTCCTGTCTGATCTGCTGGCAAACTTCAAGCGTATTTCCGACCACTGCTCCAACATTGCGGTTGCTGTGATCGAGAGTGAAGTAGGCAATTTCGATACCCACCAGTACCTCAACGAAGTCAAGGAAAGCGGCTCCCACAACTTTGCACAGTACCACAAGGAATACTGCGAAAAGTACGGCGTGTAATCCACATAATAACACTGAATCCCTCTCCCAAAACCTACGGGAGAGGGATTTTTTGGAATCACAGTTTGCCGCACTGTTTACCAAGGCCGCAGAGTCTCTTGGCTCTCCCTCTGGGAGAGCTGTCAGCGTAGCTGACTGAGAGGGCAGTAGGGACTTTCATTATGCACAGTCAGTCAGAGGAAGTACCATCCACTTCTCTGCCTACTACGAACTCACTACGAATTTGCCGCCCCCTACTGCCCTCTCCGGCCCGTTCGGGGCACCTCTCCCATTGGAGAGGCAAGGGTCTTTACCAACTTGGTAAACAGTTCGACAAACTATGATTTGCGGTTCAATAACTATGGGCGTAGCCCTTGATTTCCAATCTGTGGCGGAAACGTTCCGTTTTCAAATGCATTACTGTCGGGTCAGGTAGGCTTCGGCGGCGTGGGCGGCGGTGGCGCCGTCGGCGGTAGCGGTAACTACCTGACGGAGGGGCTTTTGACGAAGATCTCCGGCGGCAAAGACACCGGGAATGTTGGTGGCAGTATCTTCTCCTGCAAGGACAAATCCCTGCTCATCTAAAGCGACTTGTCCTTGGAACAGGTTGGTATTGGGACTTTGTCCGATACTGACAAAGAGACCGTCGCAGGGCAGTTCCTCTTCTTCTCCTGTGAGAACATTCCGCAGAAGAACCCCTTGGAGGCGACCTTCGTGGAGCAACTTTACAACTTGAGAATTGAGACGATATTCTACTTTGTCACCCATAGCGGCTTGTTCCGCCTTTCCTGCCCGGAGCGTATCTCTGCGGTGTACCAAAATAACCTTTTCACTTAAACGAGACAGGACTCTGGCGGCGGCAACGGCAGTATTGCCTCCACCACCCACCACAACGGTTTTGCC
>JAZSAO010000169.1:0-3450 GCA_045601945.1 Faecousia sp.
CGAAAACCTCTTCTGGGAGAAGGGCTACCGCAACCACAACGGCAAGAAGCTGGCTCACACCACCATGGCCAATATCATTGCCAATCCCAAATACAAGGGCTACTATGTGGGCAACAAGGTATAGGTCATTGACATGTTCACCAAGAAGCAAAAATTCCTCCCCCCGGAGGAATGGGTCATGTTCAAGGACGAAACCGGCGAAATCGTCCCTGCCATTGTTTCCGAGGAACTTTGGGATGCCGCCAATGCCATTCTGAAGCGGCGAAGCGACGATGTAAAATCCCGTCAAGGCATCTGTAACCATCCCAACTTGCTCACAGGTAAGCTGTTTTGCACCCATTGTGGGACTGCCTACTACCGTCGGGAATCCAAGGATAAGCAGGGCAACAAAAACAGCCGTTGGGTCTGCTCGGGAAAGATCAAGAACGGTGCAGACACCTGCCCCTCCGTTGCCATTTACGAGGACGAGATCAAGCCCATTCTTTTAGACATTGCCCGAGATACCAGAGTCAGCACGCAGGCACTGATGGACGAGTATACCGCACGCTTCCAAGCCATTGACCAAGATAATCTGATCCCGAAACAGATCCAGGAGCAGAGGCAGCTTAAAAAGTTGGCAGAGAAGAAAAAGACAAAGCTTCTGGAATTCAATGTGACCGGAGCCATCAGCGATGCAGACTTTATTAGCATGAACAGTCAATGCTCCCAAGAGATCGCCGCAGCAGAAGCAAGGATCCGTGAGTTAGAGCAGGAGCTGTACTCCAAAGAGGAATTCCGTAAGCAGATCGAGTCCATGAGAGCCACCATGGAGGCTATGGAGCTTGCCGCCGCCACAGGGGCCATCACCACAGAATTTATCAACGAATTTATCGATAAAATCTTCGTTACACCGGAAAATGAGGGAATTATGCGTTTGGATGTTCGGATTTTTACCGGTGAAAGTACCCAAAGAT
This sequence comes from Faecousia sp., assembly GCA_045601945.1. GTDB lineage: Bacteria > Bacillota > Clostridia > Oscillospirales > Oscillospiraceae > JAZOXB01. The sequence goes on from JAZSAO010000169.1 coordinate 954, forward strand.
ACTTCGAAAAGCTGGCAGGTCGTACGGGTCACATGTTGAAGAAGATGATCGAGGCTTACGAGCGCAACCTGAAGTAAGCTGCCCTAAAAGGAACGCACTCCGATTTTTTGTCGGAGTGCGTTTGATCTTTAAACGACTTAATGGTTAAAATAGGCCTTGGCGCTGTCGGAGTAAGCAAAGAGTGCCTTGCACAGTTCTAAGAGATTCCCGGTCTTGTTATTACCATAGGTATCTGCTCCATATTCCAAGGTGCAGGACACAGGTCTGTCCCCTTCGTATACCTGTGCAGAGACCACCGAGCGCAATTCTGCGGCTAAGAGGCTGTCTAATGTAAAAGCATAGAATCCATAGGTGGGATTATATAACTCCCCATTTGTAAGAGACAGTTCTTTCCTCTCTCCCTTCACATCCTCATAGCTGACTCGGAGGGTCAAATCCGCAACATCCGCGGTATCACTGCCTATGGAGAATATGAATTTTACGCACACCTTAGATGCCAGATCCAGAGCCTTACCTTCCCAACGAACAGTCGGGTTTTCCAAATCATTCAAAGTTCGATTATTATTACCAAACGTCACTGTATCCATATCGGACAGGAATGATCGGTGTGTCTCCGTCATTCCCATGTCAACAAGAGCATCGGTACGGTAGTTCTTGAAGATCTGAGCCTTTGCACCATATCGCAGGAGTTCCGCGCAGAGGATCTTCAGCTTTTCTGCTCTACCTGTATGATTCATCTGGGCATACGCATAGGTTGCAATGCTGTATACATCCACAGGCGAATAATAGGGCTGTCCCTCCTTCACTCCATAAAGGGTGGTGCGGATCTCATCATTCATATGAACCGCCGTCAGACCTTCAACCGTAAAGTAATAATAGTCCCCTTTGTCCACAGGTGTTAAGCGGATCCGCTTCTCCCCTGTTTTTTCATTGCCTGTATAGAGATCTATAACAGCTTCTCCATAGACCGTATCCATATCAAATCCCCCAAAACTGTCTTTGGAAATGGCATAGTTCACGGAAATATCACTTGCCAAATTCAAGCTATGTCCCAGCTTCCAGTTCTCCATGAGGACAGGTTCCTTGATTTCCTTCTCACCGCAAATACAGAGTCCATCTGTATACGTGTGGGGCAGATCCTGAGATGCACCACAACGGGTGCAAGTCTCTTTATGCAACGCTTCTGATATAGGTGCATATCCATAGGTGTGTCCGACAGGCGGGATCGGTTCTGTCTTTGTAGCCTTACATACATTGCAGGTATAGGTTCTGGTACCTTCCTCTGTACAGGTAGAAGGAACGGTCACAACACCCTCGTCCCAACTGTGGATCCCACTGGGTGCATCACAGGCTCTTCCGATATAGATGTAGTCAATCGCGATCTTACCGATGGCATTTCCTTTGAGATTTTGGAAGCGGAATCCCAGACATTTGATCACATCTGCATTTTTAAACGATGCAGAAATCGGGAGCGTCAGGGTTTGGAACTCGCCGTTTGACAAGGTATAGCTTTGGCGAATATCGTTCTTCGTATTATGGACATCCTTTTCGGTATAATAATATTCCATAACAAGAGCAGGCTTTTTCCCCTCGGGAACCACACAGTTTTCGGTTTTGAACCGGATCTGCAGAACATCGCTGTTTTTCGGCACAAAGCTGAGGGGGAAATAGGAATATGTGGTTCTGCCCGTGGGTTTTCCGTAGGAATTGGTGGTCTTGATCCAGGGACCGTAGGTTAGATTCCCCGCTTCCTCCGTTCCGCTGTATCCGTCGGTCACATCCACACGGAGAAGTCCCGCTGTGGGATCAATAGAAAATGCACTATTGGAGCCGTTGTATAGGGTCGCCCAATACCCTTCTTTCGCCTGATTATAATTCATAAAGCCGTAAGGAATGGACTGATAGCGGTTGCGCGCCCCCTCATCATCAGTAAAATCGAACAGCAGACCTTGGTCTGTATCGGCACCTTGTTCCGGTCCGACGTAAATATAGTCATAGGTAAATTTCACTGTTGTTTTGGCAGGATCGCTGATCAGGAGATTATAAACCTCCGGCCGAATGGCTGTCACAGCATCGACTTCGTTAAAGTTCAGCTTTCCTTCCAAAGTAAAATACTCACCACCGGTAAACCCTGCAGGAAGGGCGCAGGAATATGCCACTGCCGTACTTTCGTCCCCATCGTCCGTTCCATACATCAGGCGGAAATTCGCCGCTGTATCCGTAGATCCCTCAATTTTCATCCTGACCTTAAAGTAATCCTTCCCTGTAGGCACATAGCGTAGAGGATGTCCCCCCGTATAGCTGTTATTCAGGGATGTGATGATGGGGTGAATATGGCGTCCGGCGGTATACTCCGGGGTAGATGAGAAGGATAACGTTCCCGCTGTATTGTCGAATACGGGCACGGTGGAACAGGTATGATTATAGTGCCAGTTCCCGGTGTCAAAATTCTTTCCCCCGTACACATCTGCCTCGTATCGTCTCTTGGCTTCTGCAT
>JAZSAO010000170.1:0-4952 GCA_045601945.1 Faecousia sp.
ATTTCTAATAAAACGGATTGACCGTTTTATTATGCCGCTAATAAGCGGCAGGCGGGCTTGCCGCCAAGAAATGCTGTGTAATACTGTTTCTTCCGCCTAAGGCGGCGCAGGATATTTATCCTGCGATAAAATGGTTTTCTAACCATTTTATCAAGAAACAGTATAATACGGTTTTTAGCCGGTATCCTTTGAAAATCATGGTGTCGCCGGAAGTTCCTCTTCTTCCGTCTGTGGGGGCAAGAATAGAATTGAGACACGCCATCATAGAAAGCGTGTCTCATAAGGATTATTCGGAAAGGCGAATGATCTCGTTAAACTTGCCTATGACCAAAATATGATCTCCGTCGCGGAAATGATAGCCGGGGCCTAAGTTGGGGTTCATGGTGGGACCGTTTTTGACTGCGATAATATTCAGGTTGTATTTTTTGCGAATATCCAGTTCTACAGGGGTTTTTCCCTTCCATTGGGAAGGAATAGGAAGTTCGTACATGGAGTACTCATCTGTCAGGGGCACATAGTCGAAAATATTATCGGAATTATAACGGACGGCAAGATACTCTGCCAATTCTTCTTCTGCGTTGACGATCTCGTCTGCGCCAATGGTTCGCAGAAGGTCTGCCTGAATAGCGCGGTTGGCTTTGGCGATGATTTTCTTTGCACCATGCTTTTTCAGGAGGCTGGTAATGACCAGAGAAGACTCGAAATCTTCGCCAATGGTTACAAAGCAAATGTCAAAATTATAAACGCCCAAGGCTCGGATCACTGCTTCGTTGGTGCAGTCGCAGATATTGGCATTGGTGAACTCTTCGCTGATGGAATCGATAACGTCTCTGTGGGAATCTACGATCATAACATCGTTTCCCAGACTTTGCATTTTTCGGGCAAGGTGATGTCCCATTCGGCCCATGCCGACGATTAAAATGGATTTCATATTTTATCTCCTTATAGAATCAGCCGAATAGGATCAGCCGATGAGTAGTTTTCCTATGGGTCTGTCGATGGGGGGCTCCGGTTTCTGCCGGGCAAAGATCAGGGTGAAGGTCAGACCGCCCAAGCGGCCTACAAACATCAGGAAGATGATCAGGAACCGACCTGCAAGGCTTAAATAGGGGGTGATCCCCAAGGTAGAGCCTACGGTTGCAATGGCGGAATTGACCTCGAACATGGCTTCCTTTACGGTAACGGGCTCTATGGCGCAAAGAAGTAAAATCGCGGAGATCGCCAAGGACAAATAGATCATAACGATGGAACACGCTTGCCGCAGCATATCCCGATCCAGACTATATCGGAAGGCGTGATCTCGTCTGCGACCGCGGGCGGATGTCCATGTACATAACAGCAATACCGCCACAGTAGTGGTTTTCATACCACCGGCAGTGGAGCCGGGGGAGCCACCGATGAGCATCAGTACATTGGACAGCAGGTTGCCGGATTCCGACAGCTGTGTCAGATCAATGGAATTAAAGCCGGCGGTACGGGGGCTGACGGACTGGAAGAAAGCCGCCAAAAGCTTTTGAGGGAAGGTGAGTTCTGCCATAGAAGCATTCCACTCAAAAATTAAGAACAGGAGCCAGCCACCTGCCAAGAGAACAGCGGAACTGACCAGCACCAGCTTGGTATGGAGCTGATATTGAGAGAAACGGAATCCGCAGTTGCGGATATCCTTCCAAACCAGAAAGCCCAGACCACCGATGATCACCAGCAGGGAAAGGGTCAGGATCACCAAAGGATCGGCAACGTAATGCGTCATAGAGGAGAAGGGGCTCCCGACGCCCATGAGGTCAAAGCCGGCGTTACAGAAGGCGGAGATGGAATGGAAGAGAGAAAACCATAAGCCCCTGCCTAAGCCGTATTCCGGAATAAAACGGATCGCCAGCAGGAGAGCACCCCCACCTTCTACAACAAAGGCGAAGGGGATGACCCGACGGATCAGATTAGAAACACCGCTGAGGGTCATGTTTCCCGCAGATTGCATCAGGACGATTCGGTTATAAAGTCCCAACCGTTTTCCCAATGCGAAAGAGAATAGGGTGATCACGGTCATAAGACCCAAGCCGCCGACTTGGATCAGGAGGAGGATCACGGCTTGGCCGAAACCGCTCCAGCTTGTAAAGGTATCCCGTACTACCAGCCCCGTAACGCAGGTGGCACTGGTAGCGGTGAACAGGGCTTCGGTAAAGGTTGCAGGCTCTGTTTTAGATGCCGCAGGAAGCATTAGAATGAAGGTCCCTACTAAGATCAGAGCGAGAAAGCCAAAGGCGATCAATCTGGTAGGGGAGAGTCGGAGTTTCATAGTCTCACTCCTTGTACGTTAGATGATGTTAAACAGTAAGTGACTGACAATGCCTGCTGCCGCAGAGCACAGGATCAAGATGATGGGGCTGATTTTTTTCAGAGCCAAAATAACCATGGGAATAAAGATCACAGCGGAGCAGAGGAAGGCGGGGGTTACAAAGGCACTCCAAGCAAAACCGCTATGGAAGAAGACTTCTTGCAGCATACCGAATACTGCACCGGCCATAAGGCCGACGACCGTGGCGCGGAGAGCAAACATGGCGCCGGACACGGCTTTGCTGTTCTTAAAACGGATGTAGCATTTGGCGACGATCAAAATAATAATGAGAGAAGGCAGGACTACGCCCAAGGTGGCGCAGATCGCACCTAAGACTCCGCCTTGGGATGAGCCTACATAGGTAGCAACGTTGACGGCGAAGGGACCGGGGGTAGACTCGGAAACTGCAACGAAGTCCATAAGCTGGGGGAGTCCCATCCAGCCTTTTTCTACGACCTTTTGCTGGATCAGGGGAAGCATGGCGTAGCCGCCGCCGAAGGTAAACAGACCGATGGTGAAAAATGTGTAAAACAGTTCAAAATAGTCTGAAAAGGTCTTTCCATCCGGGATAAAGTTCATTCCATCCACCCCTTTCTTCTGGCGATCTTACAGTAGATCATGCCGGCCACGGCGCACAGGGCGATCAGTGCGATGGCGCTCCAATCCAAGATGGCCGACCATAGGAAGGCAACCACCATAACGGTAATGCCGAAAACACCGTGATGGGCTTTCTTATAGAAGCTTACAACGGCTTTTACGATCAAGGCCAATACACCGGCGCGAATGCCGAAAAAAGCTGCCTGAACATAAGTATTATCCACAAATTTCCGCAGGAAGAATGCAACGGTGAGTATGATGATCAGGGAGGGAAGGACAACGCCAAAGGTTGCCATGACCGAGCCTAAAACACCGCAGCTGCGATAACCGATAAAGGTAGCGGAGTTAATGGCAATCGGACCGGGGGTGGATTCTGCAATGGCAACGATATCGGAGATCTCCTGCTTGTCGATAAGCTGCCGTTTTTCTGCGGTTTCGTATTCGATGAGAGGGATCATGGCATAGCCGCCGCCAAAGGTGAAGGCACCGATTTTGAAAAAAATCCCAAAAAGTTGCAGGGCTTGGTTCCATTTTTCTTTTAAGTTCATAAGCATTATGCCTCCTTTTTCCTCTCTTTAGTATACTCAAATTAGGGCAAAAAGGCAATAAGGAAATGGAGAATGATAAATATTTTAAGAAAATTACTAAAATTTTGAAAAATTTTTGAAAAATCGAGAAAAACAGTTGAATTTTGGGCGAAAATATCATAGAATATCACGGGTAAGCTTTTCGCAGATCCAAAACCCAACAGAGGTCGTGTTTATTACTATGGTAAATATCGTTTTAGTCGAACCTGAGATCCCCCAGAATACGGGAAACATTGCCCGTACCTGCGCCGCTACCGGTTCGGTACTCCATCTCATCGAGCCTTTGGGCTTTGATATTTCTGCTTCCGCAGTGAAGCGGGCAGGATTGGACTACTGGAATCTGGTAGAAGTGAAAACATATAAGTCTCTGGATGCCTTTTTCGCAGAGAATGTCGTGAAGCAAATGCGGCTATTTTCCACCAAGGCCCCCGGTGCTTATACGGAAGTGGGATATGAGGACGGCTGTTACCTCTTTTTCGGTAAGGAAACCAAGGGTTTGCCCGAAAGCTTTTTGGCACAGCATTACGAAGACTGCGTACGGATCCCTATGCGCGAAGAGGCCCGGAGCCTGAATTTGAGCAATAGTGTTGCCGTAGCCGTGTTTGAAGCCCTGCGCCAACAGGATTTTCCCCATTTGAAGGACTATGGAAAAATGGGAGAGGGTTGAGTATCGGCTCAACTTCTGTTCCCAACCTTTGTGAAATGATTCAATTTAGGAGGGTAAATATGAATTACAACAAGAAATCCGTAGAAGAGATCGAAGTTCGCGGTAAGCGAGTCCTTTGCCGTTGCGATTTCAACGTTCCCACTAAGGAAGGCAAGATCACCAGCGATAAGAGAATCGTTGCTGCTCTGCCCACCATCGAGTATCTGGTAAAGAACGGCGCTCGCGTGATCCTGTGCTCCCATATGGGTAAGCCCAAGGGCGAGTGGAAGCCCGAACTGTCTCTGAAGATCGTTGCCGATCGTCTCAGCGAACTGCTGGGTCAGGAAGTCATTATGGCTGCTGACGTTGTCGGCGAAGATGCAAAGGCTAAGGCTGCTGCTCTGCAGGACGGACAGGTCATGCTCATCGAGAACGTTCGTTACATCAAGGGTGAGACCAAGAACGATCCCGAACTGTCCAAGGAACTGGCTTCCATGGCAGATATCTTTGTAAACGATGCATTCGGAACTGCTCACCGTGCTCACTCTTCCACCGCAGGTGTAGCTGACTATCTGCCCGCAGTTTGCGGCTATCTGGTAGAGAAGGAAGTTTCCATCATGGGTAAGGCTCTGGCCGATCCCGCTCGTCCCTTCGTTGCCATTCTGGGCGGCGCAAAGGTTTCCGATAAGCTGAACGTTATCAACAACCTGCTGGAAAAGGTTGATACCCTCATTATCGGTGGCGGCATGGCATATACCTTCCTGGCTGCTAAGGGTTACGGCATCGGCAA
>JAZSAO010000171.1:0-9168 GCA_045601945.1 Faecousia sp.
AATGGATATATTGGGTCTTTTCGTGCAAATCAGCGGCATATATTGTAAAATAATGGAAATTTTCACTTTTTTATGCTTATTAAGGAAAAACTCATGGGATATCTTTTATGATATATTACAAGGTGTTCAATTTTATTTCGAAAGGAAGCGATGGAATGAAAAAACGTATTTTAGCCCTCGCACTGACCCTTGCTATGCTTCTGTCCCTGTTCCCCGGTCAGGTCTTCGCCACCGAGACCCCCACGGAGCATACAGAGCATAACTTTGTAGAAGTGCAGCCCGACACCCAGACTCCAACAGAGGATCCGGAGAAAGCTCCCGTAAAGTCTACCCAGACCATAGACTCCCTACAGGACTTGCTGGATACGATCGACTACGATGTCGCTGTTGCGGATCTGGAATACCTGACCCAAACCATCGGTACTCGCCCCGCCGGCAGTATCGGTGAGGCTATGGCATCGGACTATGTAGCAAATGTCTTTGAAGACTTGGGTTACGATGTCGATCGTCAGGATGTGCCTATTTCCAAAAACAGCTACTGGCCCGGTACCATGGGTGAGGTCTATCTGGGTGAGGATTTGGTTCTCTCTGCCTTCACGCCTATCAGCAACGAGTTCTACACTGCTTTCGGTCATTTCGAAGGTGCTTCGGTGTATTTGGATAATCCTGCTAATGTGGATGCTTTTGTAGCATCTCATGGCAACGACCTCAGCGGTAAGGTTGTATTCTTCCTCGGTAACTGGCGCAACAAGAATGCTGATGCTATGAATTGCATCAAGGCTCTGGATGCTGCTAATGCAGAGGCCATCGTAGGGCTGCTGGATCTGTCTGTGATTTCCGGGGAAGAAACCCAGAAGCGGCCTTACATACTGAAACTGGATGCTTCTGATACCATATCTACCCCTCTTCTCTTGTGTAATGCTATGGAAGCAGAGCGGGTTCCGGTCTATCTTGCAGAGCATCCCGATACCCATGTTAAGGTAGACTGCCGTGATTCCGACATCTACGCAGACAATGTCATAGGTCTTAAGAGAGCGGCTGTAGATACGGATTGGACCATCTATGTGACTGCGCATATCGATACTGTGAAGCCCAGCCCCGGTGCCAATGACAACGGTTCCGGTGTTGTAGGTCTCCTTGCTTTGGCTCGTGCTTTTCAGAATGTTGAGACCAACTACAACATTGCCTTCGTCACCGTGGGTGCAGAGGAGATCGGTATCATTGGCTCGGCGTATTATGCCAACAACCTGACTCCCGATGAGAGAGAGCATGCTATCGGCAACTACAACATGGATATGGTCGCCACATCTTACAATGGCTGCGACTACATCTGGCTCATGTCACCTGCCAGCAATTTCTCCCTTTCAGGTAAGGGTGCTGAAAATCGCATCGTTCTATCTACCTACAGAGCGGCAGAAGCACTGGGCTACGATATGAAATATGTTGTTGCTCATTATGACACGGCTTCTGACCACACTTCTTTCCATAATGTAGGAATTCCCTCTGTAGGCTATATTTGGAATCGTAGCAGTTCAGGAATTTCTGTGGAGCCCTACTATCATACCATCAATGACAGTATGGTAGATGGAATCAATTTTAGTGTCGATCGGCTGAAAAAAATGGTTGATTTGGCCGGTGCCGCCGTTTATAACGATGCCACTGCAAATTATGTGGCCGTTATGGGTACGGGCGCAAATCGTGAGTATTATACCACCGTAGCAGAAGCAATGAGCGCCTCTACTGTGAACGGCGCACAGGTGGCATTGATGAGTACCGGGGAGATCCTGAACTACTCCCACAGCCACAAGCTGTCCGACGGTACGACCACCACTGTCAGCAAGGCTCTTCTCGCCGATATGGTTCCCGGTGGACAAACCGTAACCCTGGAATCCGGACATTATTTCCTCCCGGAAGATGTTACTACCAATGTTACCTTTGAGATCAAGGGGAATGTAGAGATCTGCCTGAACGGGCATACCATCTCCTTTGATATTTCCTCCGGCGATACCGGGGCTCAGAGCGGTGGCTTCTGTGTTAATGGTGGCTCTCTGACCATTGACGACACCTGTTCCACCGGAGCAGGCAGGATTACAGCAAGTGTATCTTCTACCGGAGAGAACCTTGCACCCATTCGCGTATCCGGCAACGGCTCTCTGACTCTGGATACCGTAAGGGTTGACAGCACCGGACGAGTCCGTTCTACAAAAAAGGCGGATACCGGAAGCAACGGACAAGAGGAATCTGCAATCATTGTGGATGCGGGAAGCACCGCAACCATCAATCAGAGTAACCTGTCCGGTAGCGAGTACGGTATCTGGAACCAAGGTAGCGTGACTGTCAACGGCGGCAATATTGACGGTGGCGTATACGGTATTAAGAACGAAGGTACCCTTTCTGTAGAGAACTGCTACATCGGTTATGGCAGAACGGCTGTGCAATATGGGGCAGAGGAAGTTGTATTCATTCCCTTCCTGGAGGGCACCACTGCAGCAGAGATCTCCAATTGGGGTGGCCTTCATGGTTGTACTGCTAATATTGATCATACCAGAGGTATTCTTTACGGTAATATCACCTTAGATGATCCTTATGTCCCCATGTATTCCAGTATCGGTGTGAACCTCAATTATGTCATTAAATCAGAGGACATTCTTGAGATGCGCCAAATGACCTCGGGACTCAATGCGGATGAGCTGAAAAAAGCAGAGGAATCTTGGAAAACAGGCGAGTATCGTCACAATGTAGAGTCCTTCTGGGTCACCAGCAGAAATGGCACCTATGCCGCTGAATACGGCCGGGAAGGCGACATGATCCATAATACAGGGACCTATCAGACTGTAGTCTATCCGGATTATAAGCCTAACGGCCAGCTGGTAGGCGCTACTTTGAAAAAGATTCGTGTGGACCCTGTAGCAACACATGATCCCCTTTCCACCGGCTATTATGAGTACGACTATATCTATTTCGGACCTGCGGATCGTTCTCCTGCCGCCATTATGGCAAGTGTGGACAAGGCCGACTACGGTGTATACAATTCCCGGGGCAGCACCTTTAATCTGGGCTCCCATGTGGAAATTTACGGCTCTGATACGGATATCTATCTGGGCAAGGGCGTTGTGATCGCGACTTCCGATGCCGTCGCCACTCCCGAAGACGGCAATATTTCTGTACAAACCGAGGCAAATCCTGATGACGGCGCCATTCAACTTACTTCCGGCTGGCCTACAGACAAAGATTTGAGTGTAATCACCTATGTTCTTTCCGGCGATATCGGCGAGGATTGCACTATTAATCAAATCGAGGGAGAGATTTATATTGTTTCACCTTACAGTGGGAGCCATAGGCATTGCGCATACGGCGCGAATTGCGAGTACATCAAGACGGGCAATACATGTAAACATGATAAAATTGTCTTTGACACACCTCTGACCGCCCAAGAGTTTACAGCATTGGCTGCAACCGGGTTCCCGTCCGGCGGTAAGTATTATCTAACAGAGAGTGTTACATATAGCGGAAGCATAAATGTTTCCGAGGATGTGGACATTTGCTTAAACGGTTGCATGATCAATAGTGTTACCACTGTGTCCTGCACATCGGCCGCTTCTTCTCTATCCATTTACGATTGTATAGGGAACGGATGTTTAGATTGCAATAACTTCAAGCTTAGTAGTGCAGGTTCACTTTACTTATATAGTGGTAATATCAAGATCCGCGACGATGAAGCAATTGATGCCACAACCGGCGGCGTTTTCGAACTTGATGGTGCGACTCTTGAAATTTTGGGTGGACCCATAAATTCTACAACTTATATTGGTTTTATCTACACTAAGGGAAACGGTGCCTCCGTAATAGCCCTGAAATCAGGTAAAATCAATGCGGTATTAAAAGGTTCTGTTGTTTACAGCTTTGGAGCAGGTAAGCTTGAGCTGGAAGGTTGGGTTAAGATCAATGGAGAGCAAAATAGTCCCGATATTCATCTTTTTAATAATAATAATAATACCAATAACCATACCATTGATATCAAAGGAAAGCTAACACCCCTTGTGGTGGACGGCGTCCCGGAAGTGTATACTGTGAAGCTTAAAATCCCCTTTACGGGTGAAAACTATAAGCTTACAAACGGTTGGAAAAACTCCGGCTTGTCCTCCGAAACCTTGGGTGAGGGGAATGCTCAGATTCCTTTTGTCAGCACAGACGGTTATGCGATCCGCGAGATGGTGGATCCTTCAACCGGGGATAAGGAACTGTACATGGTGTTACCTGCGGTCGAGACTACCACTGACGGGAACGGGAATCTGGCTATGACCTCGCCCGATCCTGCAGCTGTGAGAGTTGGTCAACCCGTTACCCTGACAGCTACGCCTCTCGTTGAAGGCTACACAGTTGGTCAAATTACCGTTACTTATACGGATGCCATGGGTGAGCTCGTGACCGTTCCCGTGAACAGAAATGGCGACGGTACCTACACTTTCATCATGCCCAATACGGATGTTGTCAACTGTAAAGCTACTTTTGCACCCCCTCATATGCACTGCAAGTACGGTCATAACTGTCCTTTAGGTAATGCTTGCAACCATGAAAAGATCCTCTTTGATACGCCTTTGTCTGCTGAGGAATTCTTAGCTTTTGCTCAGGATGAAAAACATGGTTTCACGATCGGGAACTATTATTTGACGGCGCCGGTGTCTCATAACGGTTCTATTGCTGTTACGGGGAAAGTGCATCTTTGCCTAAATAATCACAAGATTGAAGTGGCTAAAGAGGTGCGCACCAATGATGATGCGCTTGCTTCCCTGTTTATTTATGATTGTAAAGGGAACGGTGGCATCGATTGCTCTCATTTCACTGTATTGGCGCATACCGAACTGCACCTATACGGCGGTAATATCACAACAAAGCGCAAAGGTATGGCTATAGACATTAGTGGCGAAAGTCATTTTGAATTAGATGGTGCTACAGTTGCAATCAATCCCTCTGACATCAATGCAAACGGGTTGGTTCATAAGCTTGGTGGCGGTGGAAGCGTTACTCTGAAATCCGGCATGATCACACATGGTTCTGCATCCCCCAGTGTTTATATCGGAGGCAATGCTCCGCTGTACATGGAGGGCTGGGTTCAGATCGACGGAGGATCCGATAGCCCGGATATTCACCTGTTTGACAATTTAGACGATAATAATCGCATCATTACGATTACAGGGGCGCTGACACCTCCTGTGGTGGGCGGTGTCCCGGAAGCATACAGTGTGAAGCTTTCTAAGGCTTTGACGACTGGATACAAGGAATATCAGCTTACCATCGATTGGAACAAGTCCGGCTTGTCCTCTGCCACCTTGGGGGCAGGGAATGCGCAGATTCCCTTTGTCAGCACTCAGGGCTACGCTATTATCGAGAAGGCTGTGGCTGAGGGCGTATATGAGCTGTTCCTGGTACTCCCTGAGGTCAGGACTGCTGATGACGGGAATGGCTTGCTGACCGTGACCTCTCCCGAGGATGCTGCCAATGTGAAGGTCGGCTCTACCATCACCCTGAAAGCTGAGCCCAATGATGGCTATTGGATCGACACTGTGACTGCTTACTATATGGATGGCGAGACCAGGGTCAATGTTCCTCTGACAAACATCGGAAACGGCACCTATACCTTCAAGATGCCCAATGCTGCGAATGTCATATGCGAAGCCACCTTCGCCCAGCTCCACAGACACTGCATCTACGGCATCAACTGCCCGGACAAGCTGGCAGGGAATGAATGCACCCACGACATTGTCACCTTTGCCCAGGAACTGACACAAGATAATTTCCCCACAGACGGAACTCTTGTGGCCGGTGAATATGTACTCATGGGTCCCGTTTGCTTTGACGGTACTGTGAACATTTCCGGTACTGTAAAGCTGTGTCTCAACGGCTACACCTTCACACTGAAATCCAGAGCGCAGAATATTATTGTGGATGACGGTGCAACTCTGAACATCTGTGATTGCAGTGAGGAGCATACCGGTAAGATTACCAAGACTGCTTCCGAGACCGGCGGCGGTATGCTGATCGACTTCAAGGGCGATCTGAACATTTACGGTGGTACACTGGATGCGGTCTATGGCTACGGCGTGCATTCCACCACTGTAGAAAATGTAACTCGTGAATTCCGCATGTATGGCGGTACCATCACCGGCACCGGCTCTCCCGCTGTAACCATTGTAGACACGGATATGTACTTCTATGACGGTACGATTTCTACCACTGCTGTGGGTATTAATGCAACCGGCGGATCCAAGGTCTACATGCATGGCGGCAACATTACCTCCACAGGCAGCGGCATCAGCACCTCTGGCGCAAACGAAATCTACATCTACGGTGGCAATATTACCTCCAACGGCACAGGTGTTGCTGTCGGTTATTTGTCCAAGCTTGATATGAGCGGTGGCACCATTGACTCTAAGTCAACAGGTGTTTCGGTGGAAATTTACAATACTTGGAATGGCGTAGAGCATACCTTCCATATTGGTGAATTCATTATGTCCGGTGGCTCTGTAACAGGCGCAAGCTGTGGTATAGATGCCAAGGGTAATGTCACCCTTAACGGCGGTACTGTCACCGGTGCAACTGCTCTTAAGCTGACCTCCGATGTCCGTACCTATTTGAGTGAGTATCTCATCGAATTCGGCGGCAAGGTGGTTATGAACGACGGTGTCCTCAACGGCAATGTCCATAACGAGTCCGATATTGAGGTTAACGGCGGTATCATCAACGGCACTGTGACCAACACTACCCGTAATCAGACCTTCGTCGGTCTGCCTCATACCCATGAGGGCGTCTTCGTTATGAACGGTGGCACCATCAACGGCGGTGACTACGCTGTCTATCATGAGGGCGGAGAATTCACTGTTAACGGTGCAGTCGAACTCAACAGCTCTGTTGCAGATGTCTATCTTGCAACGGACAAGACCATCACCATTGGTGAGAGCTTCGTTGCTCCCACCGAGGCCTACACTGTAAAACCCGAAGTATCTCCCACTGACGGCAACTATGTCAAGTTCACCACAGGTTGGGGCGCAAACGCTACCACCAATGCTATGAGCAATTATCCCTTCGCATATGTGGGCGAGACTGAAGGCGTTCTGATCTGGAAGCTCCGCGACAACGCAGAGTCTCCCTATGAACTCTATTTCGCAGTGCCTCACATCCATGAAACCACGGACAAGGACGGAAATGTAGTCCGGACTGTCTTTGATAAGCCCTTGACCATGGATAACTGGCTGTCCTATAATACTCCCAGCAACGGTATGAAATTCTCCAAGGGCAACTATATTCTTCTTGAAGATATTAAAATGAACGGAGAATTCTATATCAGTGGTGCACAGGAAGAAGTCATGATCTGTCTCTGCGGACATGATGTAGAGTATGCATCTCGTATTATAGTTCGAAGCGATGATCTCTTCTCTATCGTGGATTGTACTGAGGATAAAGATCAGGTTGGCGAACTGAAAGCCACTTACTTCCAAGACGATAATGGCGACTACGGCGTAAATGTTTACATGGAAAACATCAAGCTGACGCTTACCGGAGAGAGAGGCTATAAAAACTACGGAATCGCCATTGTTGTAAAGAATTCTCTGGTTCTGAAAGATTGCCAAGTGACTACAAATGCTATAGATTACGGCATTAACGGTCTTGTAGGACGCAACGAACCTCTTACGGCAGACTTTACCATTATCGGTGGTTCCTTCAATGCGCCCAACAGCTATGCCTTTGATGTTTGCGATATTGAAAACTTCTACCTTGGCGGTACTATGACCCTTGAGGGTAAAAACGATCTTGACATTCACCTCTACACCAATCAGGATACCAGCAAGATTTCCTTCCTGGCAGACTATCCCTTTAAGCCGGAAGGGGAGACCTACGGTGTACAGCTGAGTAGTGCGCTCAGTGCTGCAAATCCCATTTTCCGCTTCACCAACGATTGGGAATCCAGCGGTTTGGCATCTACCGAAATCACGGCAGCACAGATCCCCTTCTTCAGCACTCAGGGCTATGCAGTCATCGAAATGGTCAATGAAGAAACCGGCAAGAAGGAACTCTATCTGGTTCTGCCCACTGTGACTACTGATGTCACACCTGCGGAAGGCGGTTCTCTGACTTCTGATCCCCGGATTTGCCTCGGCGGTACGACCACCGTTACTTTGACTCCCGTTGCAAATGATGGCTACAGACTGGTAAGCGTTGTTGCTACCTATGTGGAAATGGGGGTTACCAAAACTCTGACCCTCACCGAGGTTGACGGCACCTACACCTTCACCATGCCTTCGGCTCACGTCACGGCTATTGCAACCTATGTGGAAATGCACCGCCACTATATGGCTGTAGATACCGAAAATGGAACCGATGTAGAAACCGATAAGGTTACCTTCACTCATGAGATCGACTCTGTTAGCGATATGAAGATCTATCCCATTCCGGAAGAGAATCGGGAATATGATATGGTGGGCAATGATGAGTATGGTCTTGATACCGGCTCTTATGTCCTGACTGCCGATCTGACATTAGACAAGTTCCTCAGTATCAGAGGTGATGTAAATCTCTGCCTGAACGGACATAAGCTGGATCTTGGTGGCAATGCCATTATCTTTAATGAGCACGGCAATTTGAACATCTGTGACTGTAATTCCAGCGGTAGCGAAGATGGCGGTGTGATCACCTCCACCAACTACAATTCCACCATCCGTTTTGCCAGCGGCACCCTGAATCTTTACGGCGGTACCATTGACCATCCTGTGGGTCACAGCGAAAGCGATAATGTCCGTGATAATGATAACGTTCTGATTCTTCCCAGTGCTATCCGTTGCCACGGAACTCTGAATGTTTACAGCGGTACCGTACATTCTTATCACCACGGCATCTACACTGTGAATGAAAATGCAGTGGTAAATATCACCGGTGGTACCATCAATGCAGAAGTGACCGGGGAATATCGCGGCGGCTCCGGTATTTATGCCAGCACCTGCGATACGATCACCATTGATGGCGAGGGTGTTCAAATCCTCGGCCGTCCCGGTATTACTGCCCTTGATGGTAATACCATCATTACGGCAGGTACCGTTACCAGCGGTTTATCCAACGGTATCTTTATCAATGGCGGTACTGTTACCGTAAGAGAAGATGCGGTTGTTAGAGGTA
>JAZSAO010000172.1:0-10206 GCA_045601945.1 Faecousia sp.
CTGTTGAGGAAGGAAGCCTTCCCCAACAGGGTTTTTGATTTAAGCTATGGGATTGCTATATGCAAGCGTGTCTCTCATCCACACTCAGCCAAAGAATGCCTTTGCTTCATCTACGTAGGCAAACAGGGCCTTGCACAGATCCAACAGAGCACCGGTCTTGCCGTTGCCGTAAGAATCTGCAGTGTAATGCATGGTCTGAGACACTGCCTCACCGTTTGCAAAGATTTGGCAATGCAACCGGCTTCTCAGTTCTGCAGCATTGAGCTGCTCCACAGTGAATACATACAGATTCATATCTGCATTGTAAACCTGAGACCCTACGGTAAAGGCCTTCTCTTCTCCGTCAATGCCGGTGTAAGATACCTGCAGTTCCAGATCCATGGGATCCCCTGCAAATGCAGAAGCATCTACAACAAACTTCACAGCTACAGTGCTATCCAGAACCAGCGTTCTGCCCTTCCACATAACCGTAGGCTCAGCAATGTCTGCATCCAGCGTGTAGGGATCACCGAAAGTGACCGTAGACAGATCGATCAGATATGCTCTCTGCTCGGCCGTCAGTTCTTCGTCTGCCAATGCATCGGTGTTGTAACCCAGATAGGTCTGGGTAGCTGCGCCGTAGCGGAGCAGGTTTGCACACAGGCTCTTAAAGGTCTCGGTTGCGCTGTCCTTATTCATCATGGTGAAGCAATATGCCGCAATGCTGTAATCGTCAGCCTCGGAAACATAAACTTCTTCACCCTTATAGGCTGTGAGAACGGTGCGGACATTGTCGTTCATCATAGCCGCAGTGAGGCAATCCAAGGTGAAGTATACGTATTCGCCCTTTTCTTCCCCAAACATGGTGTAGGTCTTGCCTGCAACCTCGCTTGTCATCAGGTAGTTGTCAAAGTCTGCCAATGCAGCCTTAGAAACCACGTAGTTAATGCTGATGTTGCTCTGGAGATTCAGAGAGTGGCCGATCTTCAGACCTTCCAGCTTCTGCTCTGCAATGGGAGTTTCAAATGCCAAAGCTGCCTTGTATGCCAGTTCGTTGGTAACATAGATGCTTGCTTCTGTGGCATCAGCCTTTTCACCGGCAGTCTTTACATGTACGATAGACAGGATGCCGGTTCCGTTGTTCTTCAGGATCAGACCGCCCTGTGCATCTACATAGTCCGTCAGATCATAGAAGGTCTCGGTAGCAGATGTGATACCCGATACAACGGGAACAAATCCGGCGGGAGTCTCACCTTCAGCTTCCTTGTAAGCCTCCAGCGTACAAGAACCGCCGTCTAAAGATCTGACACTGACCATGACCTTCTCGCCGTTTGCCACGAAGGCAACGCCTTGACCGCTTGCAAGCTGAGCCTCGGTCTTTGCGCCCAGTGCTTTATACTTAGCACTGTAGAACACACCGGCATCGCCCAGAAGCTGACGAACATAAGCACGGCTGAAGAACAGATAGGGTTTCTCCGCAGTTCCATCGGGATTCTCGCATACGTAGTAGTAGCCTGCCTTCTGCCCCTGATCGTTATAGAAGTACATGGAGAAGATCTCCTTGCCGGTCTTGGGATCGGTGATCCGCTTACCGTCTTCGCCTACATAGTAGGTTCTATCCCCGACCTGGGTTGCAATGGAGCCATCCATGAACAGGGGGAAGCCGTCCGTTGCAGAACTGGTGGTATCGTCGGAATCTGTGCTTTCAGACTGGTCTGCCAGATACAGCATACCGGTTGCTTGATCAGCTGTGCCCTTCCAGTTATCAGAGTCCAGAACCTTATTCTGCATATCCGTAAAGGTCACCCCTGCAGATTCCCCTGACAGGCTGTAAACAGCATCTACCAGAGCACTGCTTTCAACAGGGTTGAATACACGGAAGCCATCAATATAAACGTTATAGGAAGAAGTAATTGCACGACTGTCTCTCACGCTCTCAGAGGGGATATAGGTAAAGTCAACACCTTCGCCGTAGCCCAGCATAGCCTTCACCTCTGCCTCGGACAGGGCGTCCTTGGTAGAGCGCAGTGCAAATGCTGCATTATAATATGCAACCAATCTTACGGTATAAGTGCCGTAGTCTGCAACGCCATCCTTATTTACGTCGCAATCCCAGCGGATCACAGGCACCTGCTTGTAGTTCCCACCTGCCAGATAGGTGTTACACAGGATGCTCTTGATGAGAGCACTTTCTACGATCTCAGTACCGGCAAAGACCTCAGCAACGATAACGCCGGAATCGGAAGCGGTTCTGGACAGGATCTCAAAGCCGGTACCGGTAAAGGTGAAGCTGGTATGAGCCGTCTCGATCTCTCTATAGATCATATCGCCGTCTGCGTCATAGTTCTTGGTCTCCCCTACAGAAACCATCATGGTAGAGCCGTGGAAATCGCCGCCGGTAGCATAATTGGCATCGTAGCCGCCGTGGATCATTTCATTACTATAGGTCTGAGCAATAGAAGTATGTCCATCCGTAGCGGTCCATGCTTTGAATTCGGTGTCTACGGTACGGGACTTTGTCTTATACACACCGTTTGCATCCTTGACCTTACTGGTGAAAGTGGTTGTGGAAGAATCCGTTTTCACGGGGCCGGGAGTCAGTGCTGTATCGTCATAGGTCACCACATTGGCAGGGATCATGTAAACCTCACGGGGGACATCGTTGCTCTCTGCGCCCTTGGGTCTGTTCTCGGTGGTGTAGGTGTAGGTGGCCATAACCTCCGGCTCATCCAGCACAGTATTGTTATAGGCCAGCTTCATCTTTACATCCGCACCGGTGCCGCTGAGGGTACCGCCGGTCAAACCGGTGATATTGCTCTGTCTCTCACCTTCCAGCCCCATGGGAACGGAAATGTCATCGCCGAAGTCCACAACTGCAAACTTAGGCACATAATAGGTGGGATTAAAGGTGTCGTTGATGTCCTGATAGGGCTGTCTGCCGTAAGAGTCTACGTTGTGTGTGCTGTACTTCATATCAGCAGACATGGTAAAGATCTGGTCCTTTGTCAGGTCAGCACTCAGCTGATCCATCTCATAGACATTGGTCTTTAGGGTCACTTCATTCTGCTCTGCCGCCATATGGTAGATAACAGTATTCTGAGGATCCTTGATCTGAACGTCAAAGCTCATGTACTTCAGGTTGCTAACGCCATGGTCATTTGCAGGCCGCAGATTCTCCGGCATACGGATCATATCAGCCAGAATGTCCTCGGCAGTAACACTGCCGGTGCCGGAAAGCATGGCAATATAGTTTTCTAAAGATACGAAATAGTCATGACCTTCACTCTCTACAGAGCAGGAAACGTTGGCATTGGGCTGGACGTAATTATACAGCTTGGTGCCGATTGCCGTATCCGATGTATCCTTTGCCTGATAGCAGCCGGAAGTCGAGGTGGTCAGGGGGATATTATTACCGCCCAAGGTATTGTTACGGTCAACCTCAATGGGCATTTCCATGAAGATCTTGTAGCCCTTCTTGGTGTTCAGGGTACCGGACATAGCCTTGGCGGCAGAGCCGGTACTCAGTTCTGTTTCACGGAGGAAGGCGGTTTTTGCATCCTTCCACTGCAGAGCATAGGTAAAGCTCTGGTCACTTTCGTCATAGTAGTAGTGGAGAATATAGCCGTTACCCGTAAAGGACTGATCCTTTGTATTGTCCGTCACCTTGTGCTGACCGATCTGCACCTTGGCACCGTAGGTACCGTTGCCCGTATAGGGAGCGGCGTAGATCTTAACATAGGCATCGGATGCAGTGTCCGGCTTCCATTCTCTGCCGTAGTCCTCATACAGCCACAGAGATGCGGGACCACTCTTACCGGAAACCTTCAAAGATGCCGCATTATCATTCCAGATCGAAGCCAACTGATCTGCAATTTTATCACCGCCGGAAGTGTCGTGGAAGAAATACTTCTTGGTTGTGGTTCGGCTTGCTGTGGTATAGTAGACCTTGGCGTTCTTGTAGTGGGAGGAGATACAGAACATGAAGTCATTCATCTTTTGGATCTCAGTGGTTCTGGCCTCCATGGAGGCTACAGATTCCGTAGTTCCGTCTGACAGAGTCTTGCGCTGATTATAGAGCTTACTGTAGTCGGAATTCAGGCCGTCCATAACACCGATAGAATAGACAATAACACCGTCATTCTTCAGTACGTAAGAAGCGGCAATGGCATCATTGGCAACGCTTCTGGTAAAGTCGTAACTCTGCGCCGGTTTACCGTCTGTTAAGAAGATAACCACTCGTTTCCGTCCGGTGGTAGCAGCAGGCAGATAATTTGTGGACTTAAGAACCTGTTTAGTCTTACCTGCCTTGGTCTCAAATTCACTCAGTTCTCCCGACAGAACCTGGAATGCAGTGTCCGTACGGGTAGAGCCTAAGATGTAGGTCTGGTTAATACACTTCAGGACCGTCTCATAGGTATCATAATCAAGAGTCGTGTTCGGAATCGTAAGTCCCGAAACATTACCTGCGGTAACAAAGCCGTCTTTACCTTGGCTTTCGTCGGCACAATAATAGGGATAGTTCTCGGCATAGACCGAGTTGCCGAAGCTGATAACAGAAACCCTGTGCTTCGTGCCGGGCTTCAGGTTGGGGGTACTGTTGTACAGGTCGATGAGGAAATTTTCAACTGCGCCTTGGATCTTGCCCATACGGGAAGCACCCATTGTAAAGTAAAGGGTTTCCTTTACGCCCTTAATGGTATAACTTGTTCCTATAGTATAGCCGGTGGTACTTGCATCTGATACAAACTTATCATAACATTCTTCTACCGTCTTCCATTTCACATGGCTGCACTGATTCAAGCCCGTAGCGTTCCACTGATAAATACCGTAGTCGCCATAGTAGCCGCCGTTACAAGTGCAATCCCATACATACTGCATCTGCCAGTCGCCATTGTGATAGCGCATAGGCATAGTAAACAGATAGCCACCGGTAAAGGCATTGTTCGTACCGTTATGCTTCTTTTTACGGAAGCAGGTAGCACGATAATAGCCGTCGTCTACATGCTTACTCAAAGTTTCCAGATAAGTAGTAATATCCGCTTTCTTGCCTTTGCCGAAGTTCTTCTTCCATACCAGATCACCCTCGGAACCGGAGCGGTCCAGGATAATAGCAATATCCAGAGGAGTACCGTAACCGCCAAGGTTCATCTCAGCAGTATCGAAGCCGTCAACTTCGAGAACATACTTGTCGTCCTCGGTGCTGGAGCCGTTATTATAGGTCTGGGTGGAGTTAAGAGTCTGCTTGCGGATCTTAACCTGCGTCAAAACAAAGCGAGTGTTGTAGTTCAGGGTAACAGTAGAGGGATCTGTAACAAACTTGTTCTGATTGGTCCAAGTGCCATTGATCTGATGCCAAACCGTCCAACCCCAGATGGTCTGGGTGGTAGAGTCTTCGGAATTGACCTTGCCGGTACTGAAAGCGGGAGCCTTCTTGCCGTAGCCAATATAGCCGCCACCGCCGGACAGGTTTGCATCGTTAGCTTCATTACGGAACTGGCACAGAACAGGAGCTGTCGAAGAAGGTCCGATATAAATATAGTCTACGTAAATTCTGGCAGAGTCCGTCAATTCAGTCTGAGAGGGATCCCAGCGAATGGCATGAAGGGTGTCACCGACACGACTATTGGATACATTCCAAGTCAGGGTCTGTGAACCGCTCTTAAATGTGATCTTGGCGTGAGCAGATGCGAAGCCGACCCATTCACCGGGGCTGTCACTTGTATGGACCGCAAAATAGCTGTCTGCGGTCTTGGTGCCATCCTTAACAAACTGGCTGTTCTCATTAATGGCATTGATGTACACACGGGCAATATCACCGCTCTTGATCTTATAGCTCTTCAAACGCGCATTGATATAATCTTCATCCGTCTCAATAGGCATATACAGACGGGGGTCTGTTCCCTTGTAGTCTGCGGCAATAGCACCCTGAATGTTTGCGGAATGGTAAGGAACGGTTCCGTCGTCGGACTTGTACTGCCAGTTCCATGCACGGGAAGCACTGCCTACCTTGAAATCCAGGAAAATATACGCAGGGGTTGTTGAGTTAATAATGTCCCTGGTAGCTCCCTTATAGCCAAAGTCCTCGGGATTCAAGCCGGCCGCAACCAATTCGTCATAGGTCAGGTAGCCGAACTCGGTATCCTCATCGTTCTTGGAAGTAACCTCCGGCTCATCCATGTC
Organism: Faecousia sp.; assembly: GCA_045601945.1. Taxonomy (GTDB): domain Bacteria; phylum Bacillota; class Clostridia; order Oscillospirales; family Oscillospiraceae; genus JAZOXB01. The sequence goes on from JAZSAO010000172.1 coordinate 6,160, forward strand.
CAGACCGTATTCCTCGGCAAGCTGTTGAGCCATCTGATTCTGGAGTTCTTCCTCCATAGCCTCGTATTCCTCTCGCTCCATCTCTTCCTCACTCTCAGCGGGGATGAGATCCGATGAATTGATAGTGATCTGCTCGGATTCTTCTGCCTCTGTTGCAAAAGCAGCAGGAAGCACGGACAGGAGAGAAGCCAGAACCAGAAGAAGCGCAAGGGTAGATTTCATAAATTGTCTCATCTTCATAAAATAACTCCTTTCTCGGTTATAAAATTACGAACTGAAAATACTGGTGGTGGGGCCGTAGTAGCAATAATAATACTCCGTTCCTGCAAATATCTCGTTGTTGGTCTCGCAGTTAGCCCATGTTTCGCCAAAGAGAACGAACTTACTGAACGCTCCCTCTACCTCAGCGGTATAGCTGCACATTTCCAGATCGCTGAAGCTGGGGTTTCGAACATCACAGCCGCAGAGCATGGTCTCCGGTTGCAGATCTTCGCAGATCAGCTTGGGTTTGACGTAAATTTTCTTCATTTTCTACCTCCTATTTTCGCATAAGTCACGTAATAGAACATATTGCATCCCGCATTTGCAATATGTGTAACAAAAATGTAAGAACTTACACGAATACAGTATATTACCTAAGACTATACCACATATTGGGTGAAATTGCAAGGAAAAATACAACAAATATAAAAATATTTTCAGCATTTATCCACCCCTATAGCAAGGCATTCCAAAGTATACTCTCCCATATCACGCTCCGCTTCACTTGTCACCGAAAAGTAACGTCACCCGTCCACTGCAAAGCAATACAACAATCTCCTCCACAAATCACAGTTTGTCGCACTATTTACCAAATTTGAATCACTCCTTGCCTCTCCAATGGGAGAGGCAAGGGCCTTTACCAAGTCCGCAGAGTCTCTTGGCTCTCCCTTTGGGAGAGCTGTCGCCCTTGGGCGACTGAGAGGGCAGTATGCAGTAGAAGTTAGAACCAACTATCAGAGAAAGTACCGGATCCTTCTCTGCCTACTACGAACTCGGTACGAATTTGATAATCCCTACTGCCCTCTCCGCCGCAGTCGCGGCACCTCTCCCATTGGAGAGGCAAGGGTCTTTACCAACTTGGCGAACAGTTCGACAAACGAAAAATTACATTCCTGCTCGTCCCGCAGGGACACAAAAAGTCGACAAGAAACAAGACAACGACAAGAGCGTAGCGCCGGGAGAGGGGGCCAGGGGGAGAGGGCGGTTATTTCCGGGCAGAAAAGCTGTGAGACCACCATGGTAACGATAGGAAATCTGTTCAGCGCCTCTCCCCCGGTTGTTTCTTTGGGTACTTTCTTGTCAACACAAGAAAGTACCGCCCCGCAGGGAGCAAAGTATGAGCGAGTGCAAGACCGCTTCCTTTTTTCTATTCTCGATCGTGGATACCATGCCGTAACCCCACCTCTCTGCCTACTACGAAATCGGTACAAAATTGGGAATCCCTACTGCCCTCTCCGCCGCAGTCGCGGCACCTCTCCCATTGGAGAGGCAAGGACCTATGCCAACTTGGTGAACAGTTCGACAAACGAAAATATCCTCTACTTACGGTCTTGAAGGGACAGGCGTAAACAATATCACTCAACGCGGATCTACGTGTCTCCACGAACGGTACCATCCATTTCATCGATTCTTATGCACAGGGTACTCCCTTCTTGCATACACTATTCCTAAGGAGGTGCTTTATGCCAAATAACGGTTTTCTCAGAGTACGGGTGTATACATCCTACGCCCAGCTTCCCATTGAAGATGCTACAGTTACAGTAACCCAACCGGGATCTTCCGGTTCCCGACTTCTTGCCACACGGATTACAGACGAAAGCGGTCTGATCCCCGTTCTCACCATTCCCACACCCCCGGCTACGGAAAGTCAATCCGCAGGAACCGCAAACCCCTATACTACCGTAGATATTACCGTAGACCACCCGGATTACGAACGGGTTCTTATCGAAAATGCTCAGATTTTCTCGGATATTATTTCGGAGCAGAACATTCCCCTGATCCCCATTGAGGAACGACCTACGGTATGGAATCTGACCGCGGTCTTCCCTATAACCCCACAGGAGTTGTAACTATGGTAACAGTAACACCCTACATCCCCCGAAATATTACGGTACATTTAGGCAGTCCCTCTTCCTCTGCGCCCAATGTTACCGTTCCCTTCATAGACTATGTGAAGAATGTAGCTTCCAGCGAGATCTATCCCACTTGGGAAGAAGCCGCTTTGACTTCCAATATTCTTGCCATAATCTCCTTTGCCCTGAATCGGGTCTATACGGAGTTCTACCGCTCCCAAGGCTATGACTTTGATATCACATCCTCCACGGCCATCGACCAGAAATTTATTAACGGCAGAAATTACTTCGACTCCGTATCCCGTATCGTGGATACTCTATTTAACGACTACCTCCGCAGACCGGGCTTCGTGGAGCCCTTAGCCGCCAAATTCTGTAACGGAACTACCGTCACCTGCGAGGGTCTGAGTCAATGGGGCTCTCAACGCCTTGCGGAACAAGGACAGAATTTCCTGCAGATCCTCCGAAATTACTATGGGGACAATATTGAAATCGTTCGGGATGCCCCCCTGCGAGGGTATACCCCCTCTTATCCCGGCACCCCCCTGAGAAACGGTTCCCGTGGCCCCAATGTGGTCAGAGCACAAGTCATGCTGAATCGGATCGGCCGGAATTATCCTGCCATACCACGAATTGCCGCTGTAGATGGGATCTTTGGCCCACAAACAGAGGCGGCAGTCCGTAGATTCCAACAAGTATTCGGTTTAACCCAAGACGGTATCATCGGTAAAGCCACATGGTATCGTTTAGTGCGGCTCTATGTGGGTGTAAATGCCCTGTCGGAACTGGAATCCGAAGGTCAGACCTTCTATGCCGTACAGTGGCAGTCTCCCGGCATTTTGGAAAATGGCTCCAGAGGGCAAAGTGTCCGTCAACTGCAGTTTATGCTCCGCGTCCTTGCCGAATATATTGATTCTATCCCCTCAGTAGAGGAAGACGGGATTTTCGGTCCCCGAACCCAAGCTGCCGTGATCGCATTCCAACGCTTCGCAGGCCTGACCCCTGACGGCATCGTCGGCCCTGCCACATGGAAAGCCCTCTATGATCGGAGTGCCTCCATTGCCTCTGCTACCAGACAACTCATGGGCCAGTTCCCCGGCACGCCCCTGCGCCCGGGAGCCAGCGACTATACCTAAATTGCAAATACTTGTTATCTATTCAATATTCTATATTATCTAATGGAAATTATGGATCAAGGAGGAATTTATGCGCGTTGCGAAACAACCGGAAAATACACCCATAACAGATCTGCAAGAAATGCTACGGCTCATAGACCCGGCTGTAAATCTGGGCTATGACGGCATCTACGGAAAGGAAACCGCCGATGCCGTATCCGCATTCCAATCATCCCACGGGCTCCCATCTACAGGGGAAGCCGATCAGGAAACATGGGATGCCATCCGCAGAACTTATAAAGACCGACAAATCTTCCAAGGGCCTGCCCATCCCCTCTTGTTGGTGCTGCAGCCGGATCAGGTGATCCAAAAAGGCTCCGACAATATCCATCTATATGTTATCCAAGGTGCGCTGACCGCAATTGGGCAATTTTACGAGGACCTGCCTCCCTTTGCCATAACCGGGATCTTAGCCGACCCATCCGCTGCCGCTGTCCTCTGGTTCCAAGATCGAGCCGGTTTGCCAAAAACCGGAGAAATCGATAAAAAAACCTGGGCACACTTGGCACATGAATACCGTCAAGTGGTAGGAGACGGCACCGGCACATTCCCCGTCAGAACCCATACCATAATCGAAAGGGAAACATCATAAGAACATCCCAATTCGTCCCGAAGGGACACAAAAAATCGACAAGAAACAAGATAACGACAAGAGCGTAGCGCCGGGAGAGGAGTCCGGAGGAGAGGGCGGTTATTTCCGAGGAGAAAAGCTGTGAGACCACCATGGTGCCGAGAGGAAATCTGTTCAGCGCCTCTCC
>JAZSAO010000173.1:0-4700 GCA_045601945.1 Faecousia sp.
CGAAAATGTTGTTATTTATACGAAAAACGCACAAAATCGAAACATTTTCCGGCGAACACAGTTCGCCCCTACGATGTGGTACGATGATTTTTACGAATGGAGAAATTGCTATCTGCGACGATACTGCCACGGGCGAAGACATGGCTTCGCCCCTACAGTGGGCGCAGATATTTTTTGTTGGTAATGCTATATCTTGGGCTATGCTTACTAAAAGGGAAAGCCTAAACTGTGATTTATCGTTTAAATTCCCGTTTATGGAACTGTTTACCCTGATTCTGATTTGGTAAACGGTTCGATAAACTGTGATTTGCAATTCAATGACTATGGGCATTAGCCCATGTTTTTCAATCCGTGGCGTAGCCACACATCAATTATTCATTATTCATCAGCAACGCGACTTCATCATTCATTACGAACCAAAGGTTCGACAAACTGTGATTTACCGGTTATATGGGGGGCTTCCATGGCAGAGAATGTTTTATTCCGAAGTGTGTTTCTGGTTGACAAAATGAAAATTTCGGGATACAATACGGATAGCGTTATTCTAAATTTAATACAACCGTCTTCGAGCCGTGCGTCCTAAGGAGAGAACTCTATGGAGAACCGGGCGGGGTCGGCGTGGAAACGGGGCGGCCTTCCGTTGCGAAAAGGGGATGGACAGCAGTGATCACCCTTCCTATGTAATGTCTGCTGAACAAGTCACTCTTGCGACTTGTTCTCCACAGCCATGCTGTGGGGACCTATAAAAACGGCTTTATCAGCCGTTTTTATACTTATTTCTAATAAAACGGATTGACCGTTTTATTATGCTGCTAATAAGCGGCATGGCGGCTTTGCCGCCAGGAAATAACCTGTAATACTGTTTCTTCCGCCTAAGGCGGTGCAGGATATTTATCCTGCGATAAAATGGTTTTCTAACCATTTTATCAAGAAACAGTATTATAGGTTTGCAGACTTTATACACTGTGTTTTTATACGCAGTATTCCCTGTGTTTGGGCTTTGACTGCTTTCCTTCGGGGCTCCGTCGTCTTTTGCCAATGGGTAAGAGGCGTTTTTTGTTTCTATGGGGATGTTTTATTTCTGTGAGGTGGTATGCAGATGCGACGAGAAAAACGATTGGATTCTCGGCTTTTTGTCTTTTTGGGTATCGGGCTGGTGCTGTCGATCATTTTATCTGTTTGTTTGGGACGGTATCCCATTGGGCTAAAAGAACTTTTTGGGATCTTATGGTCGAAGGTCGGAAAAATAGAGACCTTCTGGTCCCCTGTACAGGAGGCGCTCCTTTTGCAACACAGGCTGCCCCGTGTGCTTCTGGCGGTGTTGGTTGGGTGCAGTCTGTCTGCTGCCGGCGCAAGCTATCAGGCGGTTTTTCAGAATCCTATGGCGGCTCCGGATTTGTTGGGGGCTTCGGGTGGAGCGGCCTCCGGGGCGGCTTTGGGGATTCTGCTGGGGCTGGGGTCGTCTATGGTGATGGTATTTGCCTTTGTATGCAGTCTCTTAACTGTTGGCGTGGTGATTTTAGTCGGCAGCCGTACCAGAGGGAAACGGGTGGTTGGTTTGATCCTTGCGGGAATTATGGTTAGCTCCCTTGTGTCCTCGGGAACCTCATTTATTAAACTGGTAGCCGATCCTGCAGACCAGCTTCCGGCCATTACCTATTGGCTACTGGGTAGTTTGAATGGGTCAACTATGGCAGATCTTCTCTTTGTATTGATTCCCATAGCTATGGGGCTGATTCCTCTGATACTTTTAAGGTGGAGGATCCACGTACTGACCCTTGGGGATGGAGAGGCTCGCACCATGGGCATCCATAGCGGAAGGCTCCGTTTGTTTGTGATCCTCTGTGCCACCCTCTTGACAGCGGCGGCAGTTTCTGTTAGCGGTGTCATTGGTTGGGTGGGGCTGGTGGTTCCCCATTTGTGCAGAAAGTTGGTGGGGGATAAATTCACCCGTTTGCTTCCGGCATCCCTCTTCCTTGGGGGGACGTTCCTTTTGCTGGTTGACGATATTTCACGGAATCTTTTGGCAACGGAGATCCCCATCGGGATTCTGACCGGGTTCTTAGGGGCTCCCTTCTTCCTGTATTTGATTACAAAGGACGGTGAACGGCATTGATGGTAGAAGTGAAAAATCTATCCTTCTCTTATGGAAAGCAGAAGGTATTGGATCATGTTTCCTTTACAGCCGAAGCCGGACAGCTTTTGTCTGTACTGGGGCCCAACGGGGTAGGGAAAAGCACTCTGTTTCGTTGTATGTTAGGCCTCTTGACTCCCCGGGAGGGAGAAATTTTGGTACAAGGGGAACGGGTGGATACTATGAAGCCGGGAGCCTTGGCGCAAAAAATAGCCTACATTCCCCAGAGTCATGATCCTGTGTTCCACTACAGTGTTTTTGAAATGGTACTTATGGGGACGACGGCTCAAACGGGACTGTTTTCCGCCCCGAATAAAGAGCAGAAACAGTTGGTATTCGAGACGCTGGAAAAACTGGGGTTATCTTCCATGGAAGACCGCAGCTACCGCACCCTCAGTGGGGGTGAGCGGCAGATGGTGCTCATTGCCCGTGCCATGGTGCAGAAGGCGAAGGTTCTGCTAATGGACGAGCCTTCTGCCAGCTTGGATTTCGGCAATCGGATCATGGTGATGAACCGTGTCAGAGAACTATGCAAGGAGGGCTACTGTGTGATCCAAACCACCCACGATCCGGAACAAGCCTACCTCTACTCCCACAACATTCTGGCTCTGCAAAAGGGTAGGGTTCTTGCCCATGGACGGCCCCAAGATGTTTTTAACGAAGCATTGATCTCTGCACTTTACGGCATAGAGGTAGAGGTATGTCATATAAAAAATGATGCGCTGCGTGTGTGCATCCCGAAAGGAGTTACCCTATGAAGAAAGTATTATCCGTCCTAATTGTCCTTTCCCTCCTCCTGAGTCTGACTGCTTGCGGAGGTGCCCATCAGGATGAGCAACAGGAAACCAGAACTTTTACCGATGATGCAGGTCGGCAGGTAGAGATCCCTGTTTCGGTCAGCCGCATCGTCCCTTCCTCTGCTATGGCCCAGCTGATCCTGCAAGCCTTAGCGCCTGAGATGTTCGTAGGGGTAGCTTCCGGCTTAAAGGACAGCGCTAAGGGTTTGGTAGAGGATAGATTCTTTGCCCTTCCCGATTTTGGCAGTCTCTATGCCGGGGGAGACCTGAATATAGAGGAACTGGCCAAGGCAGATCCCCAGCTGATCATTGACATCGGGGAGAAGAAGCCTTCTACCGTAGAAGACATGGATGCCCTGCAAACCCAGACCTTGATTCCCGGTGTATTTCTTTCGACGTCGCTGGAAACCATGCCGGAGACCTACCGAACCATAGGAGGACTGTTAGGAAAGGAAGAAAAGGCAGAAGAACTGGCGCAATTCTGTGAAAGAGTCTATGACCGCACCCTGTCCATTATGGAGAAGGTGGGGGATAACAAGGTGAAGGCTCTCTATGTTTTAGGGCAAGACGGATTGAACGTGATTGCTTCCACATCCTATCATGCAGAACTCATGGATCTGCTGACAGACAATCTTGCAGTAGTGGACAATCCCATCAGCAAAGGTAGCGGAAACAGCGTCACCATGGAGCAGATCGCTCTGTGGGATCCTCAGTTTGTGATTTTCGCTCCCGAGAGCATTTATGACAGTGTAAAGGACCGCTCCCCGTGGAACCAAGTTACAGCCATTGTCAATGGACAGTATGTAGAGGTTCCGGCTCTTCCGGATAATTGGATGAGCATGCCACCCTCTGTCCAGCGATATCTGGGACTGATTTGGCTCCCGGCAGTTTTGTATCCTCAATATTGTGACTATGATGTAAGGGCAGAAATTATGGAATATTATAAGCTCTTCTACGGCTGTGAGTTGACACAGGAACAGTACGATCGGATCACCGAAAGGGCCTTTTTCCATGACTAAAATGCACTGTTTGATCGTAGCCCCTCCCGGTACGGGGAAAAGTACCCTGATTCGGCGGGTTCTGGAGGAACTGAACAGACCTGCCTTTGGCTATCTAACAAGAAAAGAAAGGGATGAGTGGGATGAGGAATTGGGAAATCCAATTTACATCTACGCTGTCGGAAAGCCCCAAGTTCGCTCTGAGGAAAACAGAGTAGGATATTGTAAGGACAAACGACCTACAGTGTATGGAGAGGCCTTTGATCGCTTTGCGCCACAGCTGGCAGAACCGATCCCCACCGACGGGGTGGTTGTTATGGATGAGATCGGTTTTATGGAGTGTTCTTCCCCTGCCTTCTGTGAGAGGGTCCTCTGTCTGCTGGATGGAGATGTCCCTGTGATCGCCGCTGTGAAGGATAAGGATACGGAATTCTTGAATCGGATCCGATCCCATCCCAAGGCGCGAAGCTTTTATCTTACCCCCGAGAACCGTGAGGAAACCTGTGAGGCGGTTCTGGCAGAACTGCAAAAGGGACATAAATGAGCCTCTTCTCCAACTCTCTCGCAAGTCTGCGTATTTTCAATCTTCAAATTTCCGTTTGTCGAACTGTTCACCAAGTTGGTAAAGGTCCTTGCCTCTCCAATGGGAGAGGTGCCGCGACTGCGGCGGAGAGGGCAGTAGGGATTCCCGTTTTTGTACCGATTTCGTAGTAAGCAGAGAGGTGGGGTTACGGCATGGTATCCACGATCGAGAATAGGAAAAAGGAAGCG
>JAZSAO010000174.1:0-9500 GCA_045601945.1 Faecousia sp.
ATGGGCAAAGGATGAATGTCTTACAGAAGAGATCATAAAGTGCCTTTCTCATTGCGAGGAAAAGGAATTGATTTACACCGTTTCCGTAGAACCCCACGGCAGATATCCCAAGGAGCCTATGGAAAACACTTCCGTGATCCCTGTGCAAGGAATGTCAGATGAATCCCGAAAAAACGGCTTTGAATACTATCTGTATGCGTTATCTCAATCGGATCAATTTATAGGTGACTTGACCAGTAAACTCTCCCGTATAGAAGAAAATATCATGGTCGTATTCTTCGGAGATCATCTTCCCAGTTTTAATATTCAAGACGAAGAACTTACACGTGGTACAAATCAAACCACCGAGTATGTAATCTGGACAAATTATCCTATGACAACCTACGTACAGGATCTGCAGACTTATCAACTTGGTGCCTATGTAATGGAACTTGCGGGGATCTATGAAGGACCGGTATTTCGTCATCACCAAAGCTACGGCTACAACTGTGTTGAATCCGAAGAATTTCAGGAAGAACTGAGAACCTTGGAGTATGATCTCATTTATGGCGAGGATTACGCTTTAGATGCAACTTTCCCCTCGGATCAACCTACCTTGCAATTAGGAGTATGTGATATCATTATAAAAAATATCATTCCCGGATCGGAAGAGGATACTTTTATAGTCAAAGGAGAGAATTTTACAAATTATAGCGTAGCATACATCAATGACATCCCATGCACCACAACCCGACTTTCTTCAGAAGAACTGTTGGTAGAAAGCCCCATGCCTGCAATGGGAGATCAACTGTTGGTCGCACAAGTCTCTGCTGTAGATCCAATGACTGTTCTCAGTCAATCTATCCCTTTGATCATCGGGGGATTAGGTTCCTAAATTCTTTCCATTTCCCGACGGAAAAATCTTGACTTTATTAGCAAAAAGTGATAAATTATTACACATACAGAAAGCTAAATCCCTATAGCGGCTTTATTGCATTCTGCAGTAAAGTCGCCTTTAATACCTATGGATATTTCTGGAGGCATAGTATGAAAAAATTAATTCTCGGAAACGAGGCCTTTGCTCGTGGTCTTTACGAAGCAGGCTGTAGCTTTGTTTCCTCCTATCCCGGTACGCCCAGTACAGAGATAACTGAGTCCGTTGCAAAATATGATGAAATCTACGCTGAATGGGCTCCCAACGAAAAAGTTGCCATTGAGGCCGCATTCGGAGCCGCATTAGCAGGCAAGCGCAGCTTCTGCGGAATGAAGCATGTAGGATTAAACGTCGCCGCCGATCCTTTATTTACGATTTCTTATACCGGTATCAATGCAGGAATGGTCATCGGTGTTGCCGACGATCCCGGAATGCATAGTTCCCAAAACGAACAGGACTCTCGTAATTATGGAAAGGCCGCCCATCTGCCTATATTGGAACCTTCCGACTCCCAAGATGCGCTTTCTTTGGTGAAAGCAGCATATGAGTTATCCGAGACCTTTGATACCCCTGTAATCGTCAGAATGTGTACCCGAATTGCTCACAGTCAGAGCATTGCCGAACTTTCACCTCGACAGGAGGCTCCCGAAAAACCCTATGTAAAGACACCGGCCAAATACATCATGATGCCGGGCTATGCTAAAATCCGTCGTCCTTTGGTTGCCCAAAGGGAGCAGGCCTTATCTGAATATGCATATTCTTCCCCCTTTAACAGAATCGAGTGGGGCACAGAGCGAAAGCTGGGTATCATAACCGCTTCTACATCTTATCAGTATGTAAAAGAAGTTTGCGGTGACGATGTCAGTATCTTAAAACTGGGGATGACTTGGCCTCTTTCCGAAAAACTGCTGAAGGAATTTTGCGCTCAAGTTCAGCGTGTCATTGTCGTAGAAGAAGGAGATAGCTTCATCGAAGATCATTGCAAAACTTTAGGCTTAACCGTAGAGGGAAAAGAACTCTTCCCGCGGATCGGTGAACTTTCTCAAAGTTTGGTTGCAAAGGGTCTTTCACTTCCTCCTAAGAAGGGGATTGCCCTGAACATGGAGATCCCGAACAGACCTCCCGCACTTTGTGCCGGTTGTCCCCACCGCGGAATCTATTATGTTTTGTCTAAGCTGAAATTAACGGTAATAGGGGATATCGGTTGCTATACGCTGGGTGCGATCCCGCCCTTAAACTCCCTTGACGCAGTCATCTGTATGGGTGCGTCTATCTCCGGTATTCATGGATTCCTTAAGGCATCAGGGGAGGACACTGCCTCTAAAACCGTTGCTGTCATTGGAGACTCAACCTTTATGCACTCCGGCATGACGGGACTCGTAAATATTGCATACAACGATTCTAACAGTACTGTGATCATTCTGGACAATTCCATTACCGGAATGACCGGTCACCAGCAGAATCCAACCACAGGTTTCAATCTAAAAGGCGATCCTGCCGCAAAAGTAGACCTGGAAGCGCTGTGCCACGCTTTAGGAATTGCCAGAGTTCGCGTAGTGGATCCCTACGATCTAAATGCCTGCGAACAGGCGATTCGCGAGGAATTATCTGTCGCTGAACCCTCAGTTATTATCGCTCGTCGTCCTTGCGCTTTGTTGAAATATGTAAAGCATAACGGTCCGATCCGTGTAGATACCCACCGTTGCATCGGATGTAAAATGTGTATGAAAGCCGGTTGCCCCGGAATTCATATGAAGGATGGAAAAGCCGAAATAGACAGTACGCTTTGCACCGGATGTAACATTTGTAGCCAGCTTTGTAAAGTCAAAGCTATTGGGGGTGCTGAAAAATGACAAATAGTATAAATAATACAAAGAATATCATGATCGTCGGTGTAGGTGGCCAAGGAACACTTCTCGCCAGTAAGGTCTTAGGAAAGCTTCTTCTAAACAGAGGCTACGATGTTAAGGTCTCCGAGGTTCACGGTATGAGTCAGCGCGGCGGTAGCGTTGTCACCTATGTTCGTTTCGGCAAAAAAGTATTTTCGCCTATTGTTGATCAAGGGGAAGCCGATTTTGTCCTTGCATTCGAAATGCTGGAGGCTGCTCGATGGGCCGCATGGCTCAAACCCTCCGGCCGACTGATTGTCAATTCTCAACAAATCGATCCTATGCCCGTAATTACAGGCGCCATGTCATATCCGCAAGAGATCGAAGAACAGCTTCTGAAAGAAGGCTTTAATATCGACTGCTTCGATGCTCTGAGTCTTGCAGTAGAAGCAGGCAGTTCCAAAGCTGTAAATATGGTACTGTTGGGTAGACTTTCTTGGTACTTTGACTTTACCGATGAAGAAGTATTTTCTGTTTTGGAAGATACGGTTCCCAAAGCCTTTTTAGACCTAAACCGCAGAGCATATACGCTCGGAAAGAAAAATTATGGAAAAGTATTATAATCCTGAAATCGAAACGGCTTCCCGAGAGACTATCATCGCCCTTCAAAATGATCGACTTGCAAAAACAGTCAGACGCGTATATGATAACGTACCTTTTTATCGTGAAAAGATGATCGCCGCCGGTGTTCAACCTGAAGATATTCGTACGATCGATGACCTTAAAAAGTTGCCCTTTAGCTATAAGCAGGATCTTCGCGATACGTATCCTTTCGGGCTGTTTGCGGCTCCTATGGAGGACATTGTTCGACTCCATGCATCCAGCGGCACGACCGGCAAGCAGATCGTTGTGGGATACACCCGGAATGACTTGGAACTTTGGGATACCTGTGTTGCACGCGCACTGACCGCCGCCGGATGTACCAACGAGGATATTGTTCACATTTCCTATGGCTATGGTTTGTTTACCGGTGGTTTAGGTGCAGATGGCGGTGCTAAGAAAATCGGTGCTACTGCGGTACCCGTATCCTCCGGCAATACCCAGAGACAGATTACGATTCTGAAAGATTTCGGATCTACCGTTCTTTGCTGCACCCCATCATACGCCCTACATATCGCAGAGACGCTTTATGCTAACGGTATGACCAAGGAGGATATCTCCCTGAAAGCGGGAATCTTTGGAGCAGAACCTTGGACAAATGAAATGCGTCAGCAAATCCAAGACCTATTAGGCCTGAAAGCATTTGATATTTATGGTTTAACCGAGATTCTCGGCCCCGGTGTGGCATTTGAATGCAATGAGCAGAGTGGTATGCACATCAACGAAGATCATTTTATCGTAGAGGTTATTGATCCGGATACCGGAGAAGTCCTTCCCGAAGACACCCAAGGCGAACTAGTCTTTACTTGTATCACAAAAGAAGCTTTCCCCATCCTCCGTTACCGCACCCGAGATATTGGCGTTATTACTCGCAAGCCATGTTCCTGTGGCAGAACGCTTGTAAAGATGACCAAACCTCGTGGCAGAACCGATGATATGCTCATCATCCGTGGTGTCAATGTATTTCCCTCTCAAATCGAAACCGTTCTGCTGGACAAAGGCTATACCGCAAACTATCGTATTATTGTGGATCGTGCAAACAACTTCGACAGCATCGAGGTTCAAGTAGAAATCAGTAACGAAACCTTTACCGATACCATTAAGGGACTATCCAAACGAGAAAAGGAACTGGCTGATGCGCTCAAAAACCTTTTAGGCGTTGCAGCAAAGGTCACTCTCATGGAGCCGAACTCCATTCCTCGTTCCGAAGGTAAGGCTGTACGTGTTGTTGATAAGCGCAAGCTACTGGATTAAACAGGATTGAAAGGAGAAATTTCCTATGGTAAAACAACTTTCTGTATTTATTCAGAATCGAGCAGGAAAGATTGCATCGATCGTTAAGGCCCTTTCAGAGGCAAATGTTGATATTCGAGCCATTTCTATTGCCGATACAGCAGACTTTGGGATTCTTCGTATGCTTGTAGATCATATCGAATTAGCAAAAAACACACTTGCCAAGCAAAACTGCATCGTTAGTGTCAACGAAGTTGCTTTGATTGCTGTTCCCGACGAACCCGGTGGTTTGTCCAACACTCTGTCGCTCTTGACCGAAGAGGGGATAGATATTGAATATATGTATTCCTTGATCCAGCGTGGGAATGATAACGCTTATATGGTCATTCGAGTATCCGACGAAGCCAAGCTTATGGATCTACTGAAGAAAAACAATATGGAAACTGTCAGCGCAGATCAATTAGGTATCTGCTAATGACGGAAAGAGGTCAATCATGCAAGAACTAAGCAGAAAAACACAGTATTTTACGGATTCTGTGATTCGCAGAATGACGCGCATTGCTCTCGATTGCAATGCTATCAATTTAGCACAGGGTTTCCCTGATTTCGATCCTCCCAAGGCCCTGACAGATCGACTGGCAGAAATCAGCGCGATCGGACCTCACCAGTATCCCATTACAATGGGCGCTCCCAACTTCCGCCGTGCTCTTGCAAATAAGTGCGGTCATTTCATGGGTAGAACCATTGATCCCGACACAGAAGTCGTCGTCACCATCGGTTCTACAGAAGCCATGGTAGACACCCTGTTCGCCCTGACCAACCCCGGTGATAAGATCATTATGTTCTCTCCTTATTTCGAAAATTACAGGGCGCAAACACTTTTGGTTGGGTGTGAACCGATTTTTGTTCCTCTGGTTCCTCCTTCCTTTGATTATGATCCTAACGTACTGGAAGAAGCCTTTAAACAGGGCGCCAAAGCCATTCTGATCTGTAATCCTTCTAACCCCAGTGGCAAAGTATTTACCCGTCAGGAGCTGGAGCAGATCGCAAAACTGGCAATCCAATACGATACCTATGTGATCATGGATGAAGTATATGAGCATATCGTATACGAACCTCACGAGCATATATATATGAACAGTCTCCCCGGTATGTGGGAAAGAACGGTATCCTGTAGTTCTCTCTCTAAAACCTACTCCATTACGGGATGGAGATTAGGCTACGCCATTGCCCCCAAGCATCTTATGGATCGAATCAAGCAGTACCATGATTTCAATACTGTCGGAGCAGCATCTCCCTTGATGGAAGCTGCTGTAGTAGGTTTGGAAATGCCTGATTCCTACTACGCAGAATTCGGAGCCCACTACGCCCATATGAAAAAACTCTTCACAGAGGGCTTAGATCAGATCGGTATCCCTTATACAGATCCTCAGGGTGCTTACTTCGTTTTGGCCGATATCGGTCCCTTCCTGAAGAAGGGCCAAAACGACGTAGAATTCTGCGAAGACCTTGCCCGCAAGGTAGGCGTTGCCGCTGTTCCCGGTTCATCTTTCTTTAAAGAAGACGTACCCAATATCGTCCGAATGCATTTTGCAAAGAAAGACGAAACCCTCTACACCGCGTTGGAACGTCTTGCAGATATGAAGTCCAAACTGTAATCCCATCTTTCCTTTTAACTACCGCTTCTTATGAGGCGGTAGTTTTTTCTTTGACATAGAAGCTTTGCTTATCACATAGTCTGTACAAAAGGAGGAGATGTAATGGCAAAAGCAGGGAAGGGGAGAGGCATTGTTCGCAGCCCACAAAGACCGATATATTGGATGCCGATCCTATCAATCATACTATCCGTTCTTGCGGCAAAGTTAATTTTATGGAAGAAGATTTCTGAATCTTCCGTGGAATACCTACCGTGGATCATTGGGGCTGTAGTCGGACTACTGGGATCTTATCGAGGCGCAAGATTGGCACCTCGAAATCGTATGCTTTGGGGGATTATAAACGCCACTATATATGGACTTATACTTATGCTGGGAAATTTATTCTTTTTCGGCGAAACATTTTCGGGGGTAGGGGAGATGTTCTTGTGGATCCTAAGCGGTGGTTTTCTGGGTGGGGTTTTGGCAAATTTACGGAAAGGTAAAATTGCATAAATCGATTATGGACAATTGCAAGAAATCTTGCAATGCAAATTTGTACAATATATCGTCGATCCACTCAGCCAAATAACTATATGTAGATCGCTTACAAAACATTTGGAGCAAATGGCAAAACCCGGTTTCTTTGGTTTACATAATAGGTAGACATAATTTATGTGCATAATAGACAAAAATTTTCATTTTTTGGAAAAAGTATTGAAATTCTTCCGTTTTTGCGGTATAGTATGTAGCAGAGTGGTCAAAAAGTTCGAAAAAATCCTGCTTCTTACTATAGCTTGTACGCAGTATACATTTCCGATACAACATATTGATTTTACCCCCAAGGAGGTGACTCGTATTTGAACCCTGTTTTATCTTTTGAGAATTATCTATTGCATACAAAACACGCTTCCGAGAATACGGTCGCTTCCTATATGCGTGATATTCGACAATTTCGAGATTATATGACCGATGTAGAAGACATGGAGTTATTAAGCTGTGACCACGGGTGCATTCGCCGGTATACAGATTCCTTGATCAACAAAGGAAAGTCTCCTGCCACAATCAATCGTGTCATAGCTTCACTCCGTAGTTTTTACAGTTATTTTTTATCCGAGAATTTAATAGACGAAAATCCTGTTTTAAATGTTCCGCATCAAAAAGCCGAAAAAAAATTACCCCAGATCCTTTCCGGACAGGAGGTAGAAGAACTTTTGAGGCAACCCGGCACCAAGGATCCCAAAGGTCTCCGTGATAAAGCCATGCTGGAAACTCTTTATGCCACCGGCATGAGAGTCAGCGAGATGATTGCTTTGAATGTCGGGGATGTTAATCTGATCGGTGCTTTTATTCGGTGCGTGGGTACCGGAAAAGATCGTATTATCCCCCTTTATCCCGAAGCAGTTCGTTCTCTGGAGGTGTTTATCAGAGATATTCGTCCCCAGATCGCTACTTCTCGGGAAACTCCCGCACTCTTTGTAAACATGAGCGGAGATCGTATGACACGCCAAGGCTTCTGGAAAATCATCAAGTATTACCAGAAGCAGGCCAATATCCAAAAGGAGATTACCCCCCATACCCTGCGGCATAGCTTTGCCGCTCACCTCTTGGAGCGCGGTGCTGACATTCATTCTCTGCAAGAGATGCTGGGCCACAGTGATATTTCTTCCACCCAGCGCTACACTCAATTTGTAAAACAGAACCTTAAAGCAATTTACAACAAGACCCACCCAAGAGCTTAGCTTTGATTCACTTCGGCAGGATGTTTATTCCTGCCGATTTCTTTATAGACAAACAGCCAAATCAATGATATAATGAGTTCAGCGGTTACTCAGATTTGCTTCTTATGCTTATTTCTAATAAAACGGATTGACCGTTTTATTATGCCGCTTATTAGCGGCATGGCGGCATGGTCGCCAAGAAATAACCTGTAATACTGTTTCTTCCGCCTAAGGCGGTGCAGGATATTTATCCTGCGATAAAATGGTTTTCTAACCATTTTATCAAGAAACAGTATTATTATGCCATATTTTCCTATTGGAGATTATTATGTTGCTTCCCAAATTTATCTTTACAAAAATCACCAACATCTCTCCCACATTTCTATTGAATCAAAATATCCACCTATTGCTTATGGATTTTGACAACACGATGTTGCCCTATACCTCCAACGAACCTACGACGGAATTACTGCAGTGGATGGATGAAATACAGAAAGCAGGAATTCGCCTTTGCATCGTGTCAAACAGCAAGAAAAACCGTGTGCCTGCTTTTTCGAAAATTTACAACATCCCCTGTGTGACCCACGCAAACAAACCCGGCACAAAAGGGATTCGTAAGGCTATAGAGATAATAGGGGAGTCCAGAGCCGCTTTGGTGGGAGATCAGATCTACACCGATGTATTAGGCGCCAATTTAGCCGGAATTCCATCTATTATTGTTCGTTCTATCCATAACCATAATATATGGTTAAAACTTCGCCACGTACTGGAACTACCTTTTTTAGCCATTTCACAAAAACGAAAAATTATCTAATCGATGTTTTTCGTAAAATATATGTAGCATTTATATGAAATATTAAAAAAACTTATATAAGGAGAGTCTGCCATGACCAATTTAGAAAAATATCGTTCTATTTTAACCGACGAAGTGCAAGGGTTGTTTTTAACTTCTCGCTACAGTCGCATGTATGGAGCAGAATTTGACATTGCCGAAGGCTATGCCATCGTCGGTAAGAAGGGTGCCCGATATTTCACAGATAGTCGTTATATCGAAAGTGCACAGAGAGACATTCACGGCTTCGAAGTCATAGAATTTAATTCTGCAAGTCCTTTATCTGACCTGCTTAATCAGGCCATCACTGACTTTGAGATCGAGACCCTTGGATTTGAAGACAGCTACTTGTCCGTTGCAGAACTACACACCTTCGAAAGCAAGTTGAATGCTAAATTCATTCCATACCAGGCACAGATCAATGGTTTCCGCGGACAAAAAGAGGCGTGGGAATTAGAGCGTATGAAGAAAGCCCAAGAAATCACCGACAAAGCCTTTGCAGAAGTCTGCCCCCGTATCAAGGTCGGCATGACCGAGAAAGAACTTGCGGCAGAATTGATCTATTGTTTGTACAAAAACGGGGCAGAAGGTCTTTCTTTTGACCCCATTGTCGTTTCCGGTCCCAACACCTCTATGCCCCACGGTGTCCCCGGAGACAGACCCATTGCAGAAGGGGAC
>JAZSAO010000175.1:0-17301 GCA_045601945.1 Faecousia sp.
ACCGTTGCCATAAGGATGTAGAGCCTATTATTTCTGCTCAGTGGTTCGTTAAGATGAAGCCCTTGGCAGAGGAAGCTCTCCGTGTAGTGTACGAAGGGGAAACCAAGTTTGTCCCCGAACGTTTCACCAAAACCTATACCAACTGGATGGAGAATGTCCGTGACTGGTGTATCTCCCGTCAGTTGTGGTGGGGACATCAGATCCCTGCATGGTATTGCGCTGATTGCGGCCATATGACCGTATCCCGTGAGGATGCTCATGTTTGCGAAAAGTGCGGCTCTGCCAACATTACCCGTGAAGAGGACGTTCTGGATACATGGTTCTCCTCTGCACTGTGGCCCTTTGAGATTCTGGGCTGGCCCAACACCGACGCCGAGGACTATAAGTATTTCTATCCCACAGATGTTTTGGTTACCGGCTATGATATTATTTTCTTCTGGGTTGCTCGTATGATCTTCTCCGGCTGTGAGCATACGGGAAAGACTCCCTTCCACACCGTTCTGATCCACGGTCTCGTCCGTGACGATAAGGGCAGAAAGATGTCCAAGTCTTTAGGCAACGGCATCGATCCTCTGGAAATGATCGAGCGCTTCGGCTCCGATGCTCTGCGTATGAACATGGTTACCTCCAACTCTCCCGGTAACGATATGCGTTTCTATGTTGAGCGTTGCGAGGCTATGCGTAACTTTGCCAATAAGCTGTGGAATGCAAGCCGTTACGTTCTCATGAATCTGGATCTGGAAGAAAACACCCTTCCTGCATTAGAAGATCTGGAGACTGCCGATAAGTGGATCCTGTCCAAGCTGAACACCCTTATTGCAGACGTTACCGAAAACTTGGATAAGTACGAACTGGGCATCGCTGTACAGAAGGTCTATGACTTTATTTGGGACAGCTACTGCGACTGGTATATCGAACTGACCAAGTCCCGTCTCTATGGCGAGGATGCAAAGAGCAAGACCTCCGCACAGAAGGTTCTCCTCTACGTTCTGGATCAGATCCTCCGCCTGATGCATCCCTTCATGCCCTTCATTACCGAAGAGATCTGGCAGGCAATTCCCCACGAAGGCGAAGCCCTGATCGTTGCTCAGTGGCCTAAGTTCCGTGAAGACCTGTCCTTCAAGGCAGAGGAAGCCGCTATGGAGTCCATCATGAACGCCATTCGCGCTGTCCGGAATCGCCGCGCAGAAATGAACGTTCCTCCCTCCAAAAAGTGCTCCCTGTATATCGTCACTCAGAAGCCCGAGATCTTTAATACCGGCGTAGGCTTTATGACGCGCCTTGCTTATGCAGAAGAGGTCTTTGTCTGCGACAAGGAGCCGGAAGGTCACGAGTCTATGGCTTCCTGTGTCACCCACGATGCAACCCTCTACATGCCCATGGCACAGCTGGTTGACGTCGAAAAGGAACTGGCTCGTATCGCCAAGGAAAAGGAAAAGGCCGAAAAGGGTCTTGCTCAGATTAACGGCAAGCTGAATAACCCCGGCTTCCTTGCCAAGGCTCCCGAGTCCGTGGTCGCCGCCGAAAAGGAAAAGGCCGCTAAGTACGAAGCCCTCATTAAGCAGCTTTCCGAAAGCGAAGCCCGTCTGAAAACTCTGTAATCTAAAATTTATAAGAAGCTGCCTCTTTTTCGGAGGCAGCTTCACTTTTTTGATTGCACTATTGCATTTCCAAGGTAACTTTGGTATACTAATCCCAAAGGAATGATACGATTGTTTCCTAACAGAATGATTTTAGTATTAAGGAGAAATGATATGACTTTTCAAGAAATTGTAAAGAACGAATATATCCGAACCTACATCCAGCGAGCAGACGAATCTCTGGTTGCCCTGGGATATACGGAACATAGCTTTGCTCATGTGACCCATGTTGCTGTTATGGCGGGAAAGATCCTCGAGACCTTGGGTTATGATTCTCACACGGTAGAGATTGCCAAAATTGCGGGCTATCTCCATGATATCGGGAATTTGGTCAATCGAGTAGAGCATTCTCAAAGCGGTGCAGTAATGGCCTTTAGTATTCTCCACGACCTTAATTTCCCTGTAGAGGATATTGCTACGATCGTTACCGCTATCGGCAATCACGACGAGGGAACCGGTGTCCCCGTAAACGCAGTTGCTGCCGCGCTGATCTTAGCAGATAAGGCAGATGTTCGTCGGAGCCGTGTTCGGAACCAAATTATCTCAAAGTTTGATATTCATGACCGTGTGAATTATTCTGTTACAGATTCCAAACTGATCATCGGTGAGGATCATCGTACCGTTACGTTGGAATTAACCGTTGACCCTGCATTTAGTTCCGTGATGGATTATTTTGAAATATTTTTGCATCGCATGACATTCTGTCGCAAAGCAGCGGAAAAACTGGATATGCAGTTTAAATTGACCATCAACGGTCAGGCTTTGATATAAAAGATACCTCTTTCTCCATAAAACCTGGAGAAAGAGGTATTTTTTAACGACTTTCGGAGCAGAACACCACAACATAGGTATCAGGATCAGCTATGTCATGGAAAAATCGGGATGTGATTTGGGATTCCCATTTTTGCACTTCTTCAACATTCATCATGGTAGCTGCAAAGATCATGGATCCACCGTATAAATAGTAATCCTGTGCTTCTCTTGTAATTCGACTTAGGAATTCTTCATGAGACAGCGTGTCTAAATCTGCAGGAACCATATCCCGAGAGGGTAATTCAATAAATACGCATTGCAATGGGGAAGCGTTACCTTTTGTTGTAGGAGTCCCGCGGGTTGCACGGACTTCCACGGGAGCATCAGTGGGGACAGCGGCAGCTTTTAAAGGAACTTCTGTCGCCATAGTTTCCAAAGGCTGCTGTATCTCTTCGTTATCACAGACCTCGGACATTGCCAAGGTTGGCGTATCCAAGGATCTGCCTGCAGGCTCTTCGGTAGATAAGTTTGGTGCTTTTAAAGAGGCTATCAAAACAAGGCATAGAACTGCGGCCATAGCGGCAGCAGAGTAAATATACCTTTTGATCCGTGCGGCGTTCTTTTTTACATCCTTGCGGACGGTGGACATTACGTTTTTGGTAATACGTTCAGGCGGTGTAAGGGAATGAATTTTCAAAATCGAATCATTTGCTTTCATCTCGTCCAATAAACTGCGACATTGGCAGCAGGATTTTAAATGCTCCTGCAAACTTTGTTCTTCCCTTGCTGAGTTGGTGCCGTCGATATGACCGCTAATCCATACAATATAATCAGTACATCTCATAACAAATCTCCTTCCTGCTTGTTTGACGACAGAATGTGGGATTTGTTCCGTAATTGGAGAACTTTTTTTCTCAAATTTTCTCTGGCGCGGGCAAGTCTGGATTTCACTGTACCTTCTTTGATCTGCAAAACTTGACTGATATCTTCGTAACTCAGATCGTTGACGACTCGTAGCGTTAAAATTGTTCGTTGCTGTTCGTCGAGAGATTGAAGCGCTTCCTGAAGAATTTGATTTTCTTCCTTTTGAATCAGTACCTCGTCCGGCAGGGGAGAAGGATCCACAGGATCGAAAACAGTCTGCTCTCCCTCCTCACCCTCAGTGACAAGGGAAATGGTTGGTCTTCTTTTTTTGCTACGCAGAAAGTCTAAACAAGCGTTATTTGCCAGCCGATACAACCATGTGGACAGAGAGGACTCCATATGAAAGCCTTCCAGATATTTCCACGCCTTTAGGAATGTCTCCTGTGTCATATCCGCTGCATCATCGGGATTTCCCAAAATTCGATAGCACAAATTGTAAACAGGAGTCTGGTATTGCACCATAAGAGTCTCAAATGCATCGGGATCTCCCTTAGCCGCTTTTTTGATCAGTTCGTTTTCCTTTATGACACTCACCTCAAATCTCGCTTCATCGCTTTTATAATGGCGGATACTTCCTCTACTGTAGCCAGATGGGAGATTTTATCCTTATAATAATTGCTGTGAGGAACGCCGCGTAAATACCAAGCAAGCTGTTTCCTTGCTTCCAAGCAAGCAATATGTTCCCCTTTATCTTCAAGGGCGAAATTGAATTGTTGTTCTGCAATGTTTAGTCGCTCTTCTAAAGGGGGACGCTCCGGCATAGGAAGTCCGGCAAGAGCCGCATGGATCCGTGGAAACACCCATGGATCTCCAAATGCGGCGCGGCCGACCATAAACAAAGATGCGCCACTGTGATTTCTGCACCGAATGGCTTCTTCTCCATCTGTAATATCACCGTTTGCGATGACAGGGATCTTTACAGCCGCAGTTACTTTGCCGATCTCATCCCAATCGGCCCGACCGGAATAGAGCATGGATTTGGTTCTTCCGTGAACGGCGATGGCAGAAGCCCCCATGGCTTCCATTTCTTTTGCCATATCCACAATATGAATACTCCCTTTATCCCAGCCCAAACGGGTTTTGACCGTTACAGGAACAGGAACCGCATCTTTTACAGCTTGTACGATCTGACCTGCAAGGGGAATATTCTTCATCAGTGCGCTTCCGTCCCCGTTATTTGCGATCTTTGGCATAGGACAACCCATATTGATATCAATAAAATCACAGCCGCTATGCTCTAATGCCAGCTGTGCCGCTTCTGCCATGATGGATGGATCGTTACCGAAAATCTGCGCGCCACACAAGCAATGGGGATTTTTACGCAATAGGGAGCGACTTTTTTTATCTTGATACACCAGCGCTCTGGAGGATACCATTTCTGTTACGGTAACACCAACTCCCATTTGGGCGCAGATCGTACGATAAGCGTAATCAGTAACGCCGGCCATTGGAGCCAGAACGGTGGGGGATTGGATGTGATAGTTTAGAAATTCCATAGACGCGTATACACTTCTTTCTTTGCGGTATGGATCTTACCGCCAAGGTATAAAAAATAAAGGAAGGAAATTTTTGTTTTCTCCTATCATATCATACAATGATGGAAAAGGCAATGATTTCTGCAACTTAGATAAAAAAACAGTGGGAGTTACTCTGAATATACAGTATATACAGTCGAAAACTGAAAATATTCAAAATAATACTTGTAATCATGTCAGTTTTATGATACTATGGTAATGGTGGCGCTGTATCCTAGTCAAAGCGCGCCGATTTGAAGAAGGGCCTAAAAATCCTTTAAAGGGCATATCGATGAAGTCCCTGGTGCTTGCTTTTTTCGCCCAGATTAGGGTGGGTGCTGGGGGTTAAGGTTTTCGGGCGAGGCGCAATGGCATGTGCCCACCGACCCGGATTCCGTGGAGACCTGCTATTGTGCGACAGCCGAACCGTTTGAACCTTTTAAACCCGGACTGCGTACGAAGCTGGAAAAGAACCTGCAATGCAGTGCGCAGAATCGCGTTGCTGTGTGCAGTGTAGCCTGCCTTGCGTGGACATATGGGGATAGGGGAGTGAAGCACTCGCGTCTGTGGCCGCAGACGACGGTGATATTGCCCCTTGAAACTATGCCTGCAAAAGAGGATAGAATCGGTGCGTGATGTTGTGGAAAACACCTAGGCTGTCTTAACCGGGCAGATAAGGGATTGCAGTACGGACTAAGTGGCAATCGGGTAACGGAATTCGGTAACGCTCCGTCGAGACTTTAAACGGAAACGGCTGTGTGGCGACGCATAGTAGTCAAAGGGGAAAGCCAACCCGACCTAAGCCGTAAGGTTTACTTTATTTGCTGCCACCATCTTAGAATTTTAGGAGGGACACCCTTGCTTAGTACCTTTAGAAATACAACCTCAGCCAACAAAGACCATAAAGACAGCAAAGAGACCAACGTAAAAGGAAAACATAAGAAAAAACAAAAAAAGAACTCACAGGTCCGTTGGATCCTTTTTCTTTTTTTCTTAACAGTTGCGATTTCTTCTACCATATCCTTTGTATCATCCAGTGTTTTGGAGGGCGCGGGAATTTTTGGCGCTTTTGTGGTGTTGTTACTCATTGTACTTTTGGGTATCCTGTTTGATATTATCGGTGTAGCTGTGATGTCAGCCGATGAAAAACCATTCCATTCCATGGCGGCAAAAAAGCTACCAGGTGCTGCAGAAGCCTTGAAACTCCTCCGTAGTGCGGAAAAGGTTTCCAGCTTTTGCAACGACGTTGTCGGAGATATATGCGGTGTTGTATCCGGTTCTGCCTCAGCGGTGATCGCGGTCAGTGCTCTTTCCTCTGTTGGCTCCGATACAGTGGCTAAGTTGGTTATGTCTGCTCTCGTAGCAGGTGTGACCATCGCGGGAAAAGCCTGCGGCAAAAACATTGCCATGAACAAAGCCACAAACATTGTATCTTTGGTCTCTAAATCATTATATTATATAAAGTCACTGTTTCATAAGAGGAAAAAGTAATCTCCCTTGAGACAAGTGATTAGAACAGGTTGTGCGAACCATGACATTGCTCGAGCAAATTCAATCACGGAAAGATCTTCTTTCCTTAGAACAAAAACAACTTCCTCAATTATGTGAGGAGATCCGTGCTTTCCTTGTAGACCGTGTTTCCAAAACCGGGGGTCATCTTGCTTCCAATTTAGGCGTGGTGGAATTGACAGTTGCATTAGAGAGAGTATTTGACACCTCTAAGGATCGGCTGTTATTTGATGTGGGACATCAGTCCTATGTGCATAAGCTTCTTACCGGTCGACGGGAGGCTTTCGATACCCTTCGTTGCCTTGGCGGCATGGCAGGGTTTCCCAAACCCACTGAAAGCCCTACAGATGCCTTTGTAGCAGGACATGCATCATCTTCTGTCTCTACAGCTTTGGGTATGGCACGGGCAAGATCCCTTTTCAAGAAGGACTATCATGTCATTGCTCTGATCGGTGACGGCGCCATGACAGGCGGACTTGCTTACGAGGCCATGAATGATGCCGGAGAGAGCAACGAGCCCTTGATCGTAGTTTTGAATGACAACGGCATGTCTATTAACCCTAATGTTGGTGGACTGTCTAAGTATCTATCATTCCTGCGCACTCGACCCGGATATTTCCGTGTGAAGAAAGCATACCGTACTGTGACCCATGCGTTACCCGGTGGGAAAGCTTTTTATAACTTTACCTCTCGGTTGAAAGATCGCTATAAGGGGATTGTTTTAGGAACTACGTTCTTCGAAGAAATGGGCTTTGAATATTACGGTCCCATTGATGGACACGATATTGAAAAGCTGGAATATATGCTCCATCTTGCAAAGGAGTGTAAAAAACCGGTACTCCTTCACGTTATTACCCAAAAAGGTAAGGGATATAAGCCCGCTGAGGATAATCCCCACGTATTCCACGGCATCGGCGTCTTTGATCCCGAAGATGGGAGTACTAAAGCACAGGGGAAAAAATCCTTCTCGGATACCTTTGGGGATACCTTATGCGAAATTGCAGAAAAGGATCCGAGGGTCTATGCCATTACAGCTGCTATGATCAACGGTACGGGACTTGGTAAATTTGCCCAGAGATTCCCTGACCGCTGTTTAGACGTAGGCATTGCCGAAGGACATGCCGTATCCATGGCAGGCGGCTTCGCTATGGAGGGTGGGATCCCTGTTGTTGCAGTATACTCCACCTTTTTACAGCGAGCCTATGATATGATCCTTCAGGATGTCGCTATGCAGAACCTTCATGTGGTATTTGCCGTAGACCGTGCCGGATTGGTAGGTTCCGACGGCGAGACTCACCAAGGTATTTTTGATATCAGTTTTTTACGATCTGTACCCAATATGCAGATCCTATGTCCATCCAATCAGGCAGAACTGCGTCAGATGCTTTATCGGGCGGTTTTCCACATGGAAGGACCGGTGGTTGTACGTTATCCTCGTGGATGTGACGGCGCCCTTACAGAGATCGTTCCTGCGCCGGTTATGCGCAAAGGAACCGATATTACGTTGATCGGATACGGGATCCTTATGAATGAGGTCCTTGCCGCAGGAGAACTTCTTGCAAAAGAAAACATTTCTGCGGAAATCATTAAGCTAAATTCTGCGAAACCAATCGATTTGGATACCATTGCCGATTCTGTTGCTAAGACAGGACACCTCCTCGTAGCAGAAGAGACTGTTCGAAACGGCTGTGTCGGTCGTGAAATTGCCGCCCTTCTTCGTACGAGAAACATTCTCGTCCCTACAGTTACCTGTAATGTTGGAGACGCTTTTATTGAACATGGTACGGTTTCACAGTTGTATCATTTGTGCGGATTAGATGCAGCATCCTTAGCGCAAACCGCAAAGGATATGCTTAGAGAGAACTTAAACCCTTGAGTTCATTTTTGGAAGGAATCTTATATTATGAAGCATAAAGAACGATTGGATCAACTTTTGGTCCAGCGTGGTCTGTGTGAAACCCGTAGTAAGGCACAAGCTGTCATTATGAGCGGGCAAGTCTACGTAGACGGACAAAAATGCGATAAAGCAGGAACTTCTGTTGACAGCGAAGCTGAGATCGAAGTTCGTGGCAATCATTGCCCATTTGTTAGTCGAGGCGGTCTGAAATTGGAAAAAGCCCTTCGAGATTTCGGTGTAGATCCTACAGGCTATGTCTGTTCCGACTCCGGTGCTTCTACCGGTGGTTTCACAGACTGTTTACTTCAAAAGGGTGCAAAGAAGGTCTTCGCCATCGACGTAGGCTACGGACAGCTTGCGTGGAGCATCCGCACCGATCCACGTGTGGTTTGCATGGAACGTACCAATATTCGCTATGTTACTCCCGAGGATCTGGGGGAACCATTGGATCTGTCCGTCGTTGACGTATCCTTTATTTCTCTTAAAATCGTTCTTCCGGCAATTCGGAATCTTCTGAAGCCTACAGGTCAGATCTTGTGCCTGATCAAACCTCAGTTTGAAGCAGGGAAGGAAAAGGTCGGAAAGAAAGGTGTTGTACGAGACCCTGCGATCCATCAGGAGGTTCTGGATAACTTTGTATCCCTTGCAGGAGAGTTGGGTATGACCTTGCGGAATCTGACGTTCTCTCCCGTGAAAGGCCCGGAGGGGAATATTGAATTTTTGGGCCATCTTTCCATGGAGGCAGAGGGCGGTATTATAGCAGATGTTCCTGCTATTGTGGCAGCCGCTCACAAAGAACTATGAAAAAAGTAATTATGACCCCGAATCCTTATCGGGATAAAAATTTCAAATATGCGACACAGGCTGCTCGCATTCTAAATGATGCAGGAATCGAGTCCAGAACCTGCTTGGCTTTTGATGTAGATCGAA
The DNA here is from genome assembly GCA_045601945.1 of Faecousia sp. Classification (GTDB taxonomy): domain Bacteria; phylum Bacillota; class Clostridia; order Oscillospirales; family Oscillospiraceae; genus JAZOXB01. Next base: position 9,168 of record JAZSAO010000175.1, read on the forward strand.
ATTTTGAGATGCCTCAGGATATCCCCCTGTATGACCTGCAAAAGGAACTGCGGGACGGGGAACTTCTGATCTGCTTTGGGGGAGACGGTACGATTCTTCATGCGTCAAAGGCAGCTACCAGAGTCGGTGTACCTGTCTTGGGTGTAAACATCGGTACTATGGGCTTTATGGCTGAGTTGGAGATTGCAGAATTAGGAGAACTTGCCCGCCTTGCAAAGGATGACTACACCCTCGACGAACGAATGATGCTCCATGTCAAAGCCGTCCACGAAGGACAGATCATTCTGGAAGAGGATGCGCTAAACGATGCAGTCATTACTAAAGGGGCTGTTGCCCGTACCATTCAATTGGGAGTAAAATGTGATAATGTAGAAATGATGTCTTTTATGGGAGATGGATTGATTTTGAGCACTCCTACAGGTTCTACTGCATATTCCATGTCTGCAGGCGGGCCGATTGTTGAACCTTCAGCACATAACTTCATTATTACCCCTATTTGTGCCCATGACATGATGACCAAAGCAATGGTAACTTCCGCTCAACGAAGGATCACTGTAGAAATAGGGCGGATCGGGCGGAAAAACGCATTTCTCTCCGTTGACGGTGGCAGAGCTGTTCGACTGAACACCGGAGATACCGTCACCATAACCCAATCTCGCTATGTTACAAAATTGGTAAGGCTTAACAATCGCAGTTTTTTTGACATTGTAAAAAATAAGCTAAAGTAATCTTTAAAGTAATATTTTCGGTGTCTCTATTTATCAAATAGAGACATCACATTAAGTATAAAAGGATAGAGTGAGACAAATGAAATCACATCGACAGAAGAAAATTCTTGCACTCATCAGCGAGAAAAATATCGAAACACAGGAGCAACTTTTAAAGGAACTTCAAGCAAGCGGTTTTAAGAGTACCCAAGCCACAGTTTCACGTGACATTAAAGAATTGCGTATTATCAAGACATTAGATGGTTCCGGTGGCTATCGTTACAGTGTTTCCGCAAAGAGTGAGCCCGAACATTTTGATGATCGTATTCGTGTGATCTTTCGAGAATGTGTCACCAATGTCGATTGTGCGAATAATCTGATCGTAATCCGAACCATGCCGGGACTGGCAGCTGCCGCCGGTGCGAATATCGATACACTTCATATTCCTGAGGTAGTAGGTTGTCTGTCCGGTGATGACACTACACTGATTATTATGAGAGACGCGGAATCTGCTTTGGAATTCAGCAATGAGATCCGTGGTATGCTCGAGTAAATTATGCTTCGACTCTTACATATCGAAAATATTGCGGTCATTGAGGAGGCTGACATAGCCTTTGAAAGTGGCTTCAATGTATTGACCGGTGAAACCGGTGCAGGTAAATCCATCGTGATCGATGCTATATCTGCAATTATGGGAGAGCGTGCCTATCGTGACATGATCCGCACCGGAACCAACAAAGCAACGGTTCGTGCCATTTTTGACCAAGTGCCTCCCATGGACTGGTTCGATGAAAATGGGGTTCCTCATGATGAGGAACTTATGATTCAGCGTGAGATCTTTCTGGACGGTAAAAATCTCTGCCGTGTAAACGGCATACCGGTTACCGTAAATATTCTAAAGAAGCTTGGCATTCAACTCATCAATATACACGGACAGCATGATTCTGCCGCGCTGTTTGAGGAAGAGTATCATCTGACGATTCTGGACAACTTCGGAGAAACGGATTCTTTGCTGGAGGCATATTCTGCTTCTTATGAAAAAATGAAATCCATTCGTCGTGAGATCGAAGCTATGTCCATGGATGAGAGCGAAAAACTCCGTAGAACGGAGACCCTGAAACACCAAATTGATGAAATCTCCCGCGCAAAACTCAAAATAGGCGAAGATGAGGAACTGGAAGCCCGTAGAAAAGTCGTACAGAACGCAGAAAAGCTGTCTGACGGCCTTACTGAGGCAAAAGAAGCCATCGAAGGAAGTGCAAACGGAGATGGTGCTGCGGATCTTTTGGCGCAAGCCGAACACGCCATTGGGAGACTATGCCGATTTGATGAATCTCTCGGAGAATTGCATGAAATCATATCCGATCTCATGTATCGTGTACGGGATGTAGGAGAACAGCTTTCCGATCGGTGCTTTGATCTGACATTTTCAGCAGACGAACTGGAACAAATCGAAGAACGACTGGATCTGATCCATAAACTCCGACGCAAGTACGGTGTAACCTGCGCCGATATTCTCGAATATTTGGAAAAGGCAAAAGCGGAGTTGGACGATATCCAATTCTCCGACGACCGTCTGGCCCGTAAGAAAAAAGAATTGCTCGTAGCGGAAGAAGAAGGTTGGAAACTGGCACTGGCCCTTCGGGACAAAAGAAAGGCTGCCGCCGAGACATTTTCCGCACGTATCTTACAAGAACTTTCTGATCTGGACATGAAGAATGTTCAATTCGCTTGTAATTTCAGCGAAACGGATCTCGGATCTTCCGGAGCGGATAATGTAGCATTTTATATGTCTGCAAACATTGGCGAAGCGCTGAAACCTCTGAATAAAGTCGCTTCCGGTGGCGAATTGGCAAGAATTATGCTTGCAATGAAGAATGTTCTGGCGCAACGAGATCGAATCCCCACATTGATATTTGATGAGGTGGATACCGGCGTTTCGGGACGAGCAGCACAACACGTAGCCGAAAAGCTTCGAAAAGTCGCAGAGAACAAGCAGGTTTTATGTGTAACCCACTTGCCACAGATCGCCGCAATGGGTACTACCCATTTCAGGATCGCCAAAGAAGAACGTCAAGGAAGAACATATACCACCGTGTCACCCTTGGATCGACAGGGTAGATGCGCTGAATTGGCGCGTCTCATCGGTGGTGCAAGTATTACAGAAACTACACTTCGTAGTGCAGAAGAAATGTTGATGGGAGGTCTTGTAGAATGAAAACTGCTCAATTCCAAAAAACATCCAAATTACTGCTTCCGTATACCTTGCTCATCGGATTGATTTTAATTTTTATTTCCGGTGTGCCTTTGACGGGGAGGGATCTTGCCCTTTCTACCGACTTGGGAGATGGTGGTCCCCGCGCTTGGCTTCGGATGGCTGAAAATTCCGGTGGAAATTATCTTTCTGCATTATTCACCGCTATTTTGATAGATATTCCTGTGTTACGCCACCTTCTTTTGGCAGCCGCATTGGGGTCTACTTTTATTACAATGACTTCATTCTGTGGCTTAGAGAAACCCTATATGTATTTCGTATTGGCCCTGTTGGCTATCGGAACTCCTGCAACGCTCTTTGCTTATTGCTTTGGTAATACATCGGGTAACGGAACCGTTTTGATCCCCGCGTTCCTCCTTGTGATGTATTTGTTCAGTCTGTCTGACTTGCTTTACTACAAAGGACGCAAAAAGGCGTGGAAGATCCCGTTCCTATTCCTTTCCGGCTTTATGGGTCAGCTTTTCTCTGAGAGTATTGCTGTAGGGATCTTAGTTGTATCCCTTTTCTTCTGGATCGTACTGTGTAAAAAATATGGGTTTAACTGGCATCTTGCCGCACATTCTTTTGGATGCGTACTGGGCTTGGTTTTTAGCCTGGTTGTTTCCGGTACAGTAGATCTGATTTCCGAAAGCTTCTACGTTATCGTCGACCGGTTATCCATTGCTTTGGATCAGTTGTTTGTTTCCAATATTCTGATCCTGTCTGTTGTGACTTTATCATGCTTAATGCTGATTCAGCCCATTCGAACAGAGCGTTCTAAGAATTGCAATCTTACCTTGGCATTTTTGTTGATTCCTATGGCCGTGCTTTTCATGCTTCACGTTCTGCGTCCGGCAATGGAAGCCTATCGCTCTCTGGTTATGATTTTAACTGCTGTAAAACTGGTCGCATCAATTATCTATACGTATGGTTTATACAGAACATTACAGCATTACGTCAGCAAACACACTGTTTTGATTCGGGTACTGGTTTGCATAGTGTCGGCTTGGATCTTTGTGATTGTATTTGCTTTGACAGGTAATGCACTTCCTCATTTGCTGTATATTCCGTACTTGCTCATGGTAGCAGCTGCGGTAACACTTTTGGCTTATGCCATTCATCGTTATGATCGATTGGGAAAGGTGATCCGTAAACCGCTGTTCTTTGTGGGACTTTTAGGGATTTTAGCCCTGTCTCTTGTGACCATCAGCAATCACGGGTACTGCGATGTAGTAGATACGCATATCGGAGATTGTTTGTCCGATGATATTACACAGATCACATTGCCATGTGCGCCTTACGAAGACCGTCTTGTTCCCACGGATTTTACACAATTGTCTGATTACTATGATTTCCCGTCATACGGAAATGTAGAGATTTCTTATATCCCATTTGGGCAGTGGGATTGGGAAACATTTTACGAAGCCCACAATATTCCCGTTATTGAGGAATATGACGAAAACGCTCCGGAAAACCAAGATTGGGCCGGAGAAATTCAGGAGGACTAAATATGAAACTTTATGATGAACTGGTTGCCCGTGGCTTGATTGCTCAGGTTACCAACGAAGAAGAAATTCGGGAAATGATCGATAATGGAAAAGCTACCTTCTATATCGGCTTTGATCCCACAGCGGATTCTCTCCATGTCGGTCACTTTATGGCCCTCTGCCTTATGAAGCGTCTGCAGATGGCAGGTAATCGCCCCATTGCATTGATCGGTGGCGGTACTGCTATGATCGGCGATCCTTCCGGTCGTACGGATATGCGCTCTATGATGACCAAGGAGACCATTGCACACAACTGCGCTTGCTTCAAAAAGCAGATGGAACGCTTCATCGAGTTCGGCGAAGGCAAGGCTCAGATGGTTAACAACGCAGACTGGCTCTTGGATCTGAACTATGTAGAACTGCTCCGAGAAGTCGGTGCTTGCTTCTCCGTCAACAATATGCTCCGTGCAGAATGCTACAAGCAGCGTATGGAAAAAGGCCTCAGCTTCTTGGAATTCAACTACATGATCATGCAGTCTTATGATTTCTATCATCTGTATCAGAGCATGGGCTGTAATATGCAGTTCGGCGGCAACGACCAGTGGAGCAATATGCTGGGCGGTACCGAACTGATCCGCCGTAAACTGGGCAAGGACGCTCACGCTATGACCATCACCCTTCTCCTTAATTCCGAGGGTAAGAAGATGGGTAAGACCGCAAAGGGCGCCGTTTGGCTGGACCCCAACAAGACCACTCCCTTCGAGTTCTTCCAGTATTGGCGTAATGTTGCCGATGATGATGTTCTCAAGTGCATCCGTATGCTGACATTCCTGCCTCTGGAGCAGATCAACGCTATGGATTCTTGGGAAGGCAGTCAGCTTAACACTGCTAAAGAAATTCTTGCTTACGAACTGACTAAGCTGGTTCACGGCGAGGAGGAAGCCGAAAAGGCTCGTCAGGCAGCAAAGGCTCTCTTTGGCGGCGGTGCAGATGATTCCAATATGCCTACCACCGAGATCCTTGCGGAACAACTGACCGAGGGAAAGATCGCAATTTTGGATCTTATGATGGCTTGCAAACTGGCACCTACCAAATCCGAAGCCAGACGCCTTGTTCAGCAGGGAGGCGTGTTTGTCGATGACGAAAAGGTATCCGGTATCGATGTATCCTTTACTGCAGAGCAACTGACCGCAGGGATCAAGATCCGTAAGGGCAAGAAAGTCTTCCATAAGGCTATCTTGGGAGGTTAAGTATGAAAAAGCTGAGTGTAGTTCTCGCTTTTATTCTTCTCTTGTCTGTGATATTCAGTGCTTGCGGCAAAAAGAATAACGATGATTGGTCTGTTGTTACCACTGCTGCCGAGATTGGAGGAACGCCCTCAGAGGCATTCCATTTTTCCGAATTGCCGGATGACTATACGCCGGAACAGGCTCTTCGTGATGGTTGCCTTGTGCTTCAGTGGGACGAAGGCGCTGTAACCCCTCGTGTCCGTGGTATTGATTACTGGGAACATTTTCTTGAAGTCAGCCGTAAACACGAAAAGATATCTCTTCGAATCGTGTATTTTAACGAGTCCCATTATTGGTTCTCCGATTTATATTATTCTCATGAAATGTACAGCCTTTATACAAGAGATACCTATAGTGAAAACCAGATCGGACCCTTTAAATACCTGACCCAGATTGTAGGCGAAGATATTAACAGCAAAAAACCTGTGGATTATTTTATTTTAACAGACGATCCTGAATTGGGTGCAGAAGATGTGTTGTCCCTGACCCATGTTTGCGATATTGAAGCGGATAGAGACATTGCATTTACCATCGTAGACTTTACAACATATTTTCACTGATCCACATATGGCAGTTGCTTCCATTTAGGAGGCAACTGCCTTTTTATAAATTTAATTGCAACTTGAAAAATAATAGGAATAGGACTTTATTTCTTCATAATTATGGTGTATAATAAAATGAAATATAGTGGCGGAGAGTATGCATTTATTGATTTTCCCATATTCCTCTGTCCAATTCTAATTAGGGAAGGATGATAACCATGGAACGAGAAGAACTGCAGCAAGAACCTCTTACAGAAAATGCAGCGGATATACAGACTCCTCAGGCCACAGAATCTGAAGAAATAGGGGATCGCCCTCAACAAAAAACAACGCCTTTAGAAGATCTACATTCGTTATTACACGATTTGGTATATATCTTGGCTACGATTACAATCGTTTTCGTCTTTTTCTTCCGCATTGTAGGAGTAAGTGGCGATTCGATGCTTCCTACTTTGGTAAACAGAGACTATTTGATCCTCCAAAGCAATCCTATTATGGGTAACTTGGAATACGGGGATGTTGTAGTCGCTCGCGAATTGACCTTCCAAGAAGGAGAGCCCATTGTAAAACGTGTCATTGCTACAGAAGGACAGTCCGTTCTGATTCAAATGGACGTAGACGGTTTTGCTCATGTTTATGTTGATGGCATGAAATTGGACGAGCCCTATATTTTGGAGCCTATGTATCCTTACTATTTTGAGCAGGATGATGACGGTGATCCTAATCAATTCTCCACCGTCGTAAGCCCCGGTCACGTTTTTGTTATGGGAGACAATCGTAATAATTCATCGGATAGCCGTGTTCGCTCCATCGGTGAGATCAAAGTCGACCAAGTATTGGGAAAAGTCGTGATGATCCTATTCCCCGGACAAGATAATGATACGGAAAGTCGTGATTGGAGCAGGATTGGAGGGCTGTCTTAATGGATGATAAAATGAATATCCATTGGTATCCCGGACATATGACAAAAACCCGTCGTAAGATGGAAGAAGACCTAAAACTGGTAGATGCTGTTTGCGAAATTTTAGATGCTCGGATCCCGATTTCCAGTCGAAATCCGGATATTGCTTCTATTTGTGGCAGTAAGCCCCGTATGGTTATCTTGAACCGTACAGATCTGGCAGATCCCAATATGACCGCTCGATGGGCAGATTATTTCAAATCCAACGGCTACGCCGTAGTTTGTACCGATTGCAAGAGTCGGAAAGGGATTGACCGTTTTGTGCCTGCTATCCGTGAACTTCTTGCAGAGAAGCTGCAACGATATGCAGAAAAAGGCTTTGTAAATAAGCCTCTGAAACTGATGATCGTAGGCATTCCCAATGTAGGAAAATCCACTTTCATCAATCAGATCTCCGGCAGAAAGGGCGCCAAGGCTGAAAATCGCCCCGGCGTGACCCGGGGAAAGCAGTGGGTTACTGTGGATCAGGGATTGCTCCTCTTGGATACTCCGGGTATTCTCTGGCCGAAATTCGAAGATGAAGAAGTCGGTAGACGTTTGGCATATACCGGTGCGGTCAAAGATGATGTTGTAGACATTGAGACATTGGCCTGCCATCTTATGGAGATGCTTCATAAGCGTTATCCCCAAGCCCTCGCGGAAAGATATAAGATCCATATGCCGCAAGGTACTGTCGGATACGAACTCTTGGAAGAAGGTGCCAGAAAACGTGGTTTCCTTCTTGCTCGCGGAGAACTCAATACAGAACGAATGGCACGGATCCTGCTGGAAGAATACCGTAGTTGTAAGATCGGGAGATTTACTCTGGAGGCACCTGATGAGATATGAATTGATTCGAGAGATATTCAATCAGTGCAGTAATAATCAGATGCGCGATGTTTTTGTTTCCGAAGT
>JAZSAO010000176.1:0-5339 GCA_045601945.1 Faecousia sp.
GGTTTAAGATGTAATAATCTGACTAATTTTTATTTAAGGAGGCATATAATTTCCATGACAAGAAAATATCGTTTGATATCGATGCTTGTTGTACTGGGTTTACTGCTTTCTCTCGTTGCGGCTGTGCCTGCTATTGCAGCCGTACCTGATGAGGTAGAAATTTCTGTTATAACAGGCGCTGCAGATAGCATTGCAGCGACGATTGAAGTCGGTATTACCGCAGGACACAAGGATGCTGACAATGTATATTACGATGTTAGTTATCCTGCAACCGTTACTCTCGGTTCTTACGAAGTTGAATACGAAGATTTTATCTTAATGGCTGCACGCGCCATCGGCTATATTGCCGGTCGTAAAATCGACGGTCAGACAGTTTCATATGAAAATGTGACCACAATTCGTACGGATGCCCTTAACGGTAGCGGAACGGAACTGAACCGCGGACAGTATGTTGAGCTTGCAGAACGTGTTAATAAATACGGCACTGCACAGCATCAGCTTCCCGGCAGTTTTAACCGTCCCACAGACGGTACCAATGTTTATGAAGGCAGAATCACTTTGTACTCCATCGGCCATCTGTTTGCAGAGGTTCTTGCTGCGTATAACAGCGCTAAGACCCTCCCTGCAACCATTTCCTTCCTACCCGCCCATATGGGTGATGTGGAGGTCACTCCCACAGAGCCTGCACCCACTGCTCCTGCAGATTGGTTTGCAGCTGTAATCGATGCTTCTGTAGAGGTTAAGGCCAGCATGGTCGATAAGAACGTTCTCCCCGGAACCATCTATGTTGGACCTTTAGCAGTTACCCCTGCACAGTATGTCTATCTTGCATCCTCTGTTGTTTATGCAATCAGCAAGGGACAGACTTCCGGTGAGTTGACAGTTCCCGAACTTAACGAGCCCCAGAATCCTCAGGGTGCTCTGTCCGGTCGGATCTATGAGGCTGACTTCAATGATATGGCTCGTCGTACCGCTCAGTTCTGTTTAGACAACGGTCAGCCGCCCAACTATACCACCAGTTCCGATTTAGGTGCTGTACATTACTATGCTGTCATCGAGACCATGGCAAGAGCTCTTGCTTTCTATAAGAACAATAATAATGACATTCCCAACTATATTACGCTTAGCGGCTTCAGCGGCAGTGTAGAAGATGTTACCACTCCCACCACTGCTCCTACCACCGCTCCTACTACTGCACCTACGACTGCTTCCTCCGCTCCTTCCGACAGTTCCTCCTCTTCCTCTGCTGTCGTGACCGATGACTGGTATGCAAACGTAGTCACTGCAGCTATTGCTGTTGAGAGTTACGTAAAGGAGAAGGGCGCACTTCCTTCTACTATCAAAGTGGGCAACACCACCTGCACTTATGCACAGTTTACTTATCTGGCATGTCAGGTCATTCTGGGAATCAACAACGGACAAACTTCCGGAGAACTGAGTGTTCCTTCCACCAAGGAGCCTTCTAACCCCTCCGAGACTGTTAAGGCCGGTACCTTGACTAAGACTGAGATCCTGGATTTGGCCGGAAGATCCATTAAGTTTATGGATAATAACGGGGGACTGGCTGCGAACTACATGAACAGTTCCTTGGGTCAGATCCATCACCACGGTGCACTATATCTGTACTGCCGTGTTCTGAGCTACTATGCAAGCAACGGCAAGCTTCCCGATAGCATGGCTATTACCACTTGGGCAGCTACCATGGCTTCTGTTCCCGGTGCAGCTACCTTCGGCAATGATTTCTCAGCCTATGCCAGCTTCCTTGTTCCCACTGCAAACTGTCCCTCAACCAATGCTACCATCATCTCCATCGGTAAGACGGCAATGTACTACAGCAAGGGTGCACAGGGAGGCTTTGAGGATCCCAAGACCACCTATGAGGCTATGTTCAACCTTATGGAGTACATTAATGACATGACATCCTACCAGTATTATCTGAACACCTCTCGTGGTGCCCTGCAGACTTGGGCTGATAAGAGGGGCAACTGCTGCGACATGGCTCACCTTGTTAATGCTTGTGCCCGTTCACTTGGTGTTCCCGGCAGATATGCTCACTGGGATACCGGTGTTGGTGGACATGTATGGGCCTCTTTGTATTGCCCGGATGCTCCCAACCCCAATATCAATAAAGAGAACGGATGGATCTATGCTGACCCTGTTAGAGAAGAAAATTATCTTGGTTATCAGTCTTTTGCTCTTTATTCCGAGTATAGCAATAGCCGCCGTGCAGAACTCCCGTTCTAACCCCCCCCAGCTCTCGTCAAGTTAAATGCGACAGCATTTTATTTGGATATTTTTAAGGAGGAGTTAAACAATGACACTGAAGAAACCCCGCATTGTGTCGCTGGTATTGGCAGTTGCTATGATCATTTCTATGTTCAGCATGCTGACTGTATCTGCGGCCGCACCCACTTCACTGGACATTGCCGGTATCGCTAAGATTTCTGACAGCGCTGCTAAGGCAATTAAATCCGGTATCGAAGCCGGTAAGCTGGATGTGGATGGCGTCTATTTTGGCGTATCTTATCCCGCTACCATCACCACTGCAGAAGGTGATATGTCCACTGAGGCATACATCCTCATGGCAGCCAAGGCTCTGGACGCTCTGGCACAGGGTAAGGCAGCTACCACCGCAATTGCCTATCAGGAAGTTAAGGCAATCGAAGGCGGCGCTGTTAAGAACGGCACCGGCAACAGCCTGAACAAGGCACAGTATCTGGAACTGGCAGAGCGTGTTGCTAAGTACGGCAACGCCATGGGTTCTTTCCCCACCAGCTTCAACCGTCCCACCGACGGCACCAACGTATATGAAGGCCGCATGACCATGTACTCCATTGGTCACCTGTTTGCTGAAGTTCTTGCTGCTTACAATGCAAGCAAGGCTCTCCCCGCAACTGCATCCTTCCTGCCCGTTCACTACGGCGACGTTGATGTTGTTCCTGCTCCCACCGAGCCCGATGACTGGTTCGCAGCTGTGATCGATGCAGCTGTTCAGGTTAAGGCAAGCATGGACAACAACATTCTTCCCGGAACCATTATGGTTGGCCCCATTGCAGTCACTCCCGCTCAGTATATGGATCTCTGCTGCCAGGTCGTTGTTGGAATTTCCAACGGTCAGACCACCGGCACTCTGACCATACAAGAAGGTCTGCAGGAGCCCGCAAATCCCCAGGGCACTGCAACCGGTAAGATCTACACCAATGACTTCGTAGCCATGGCTAAGAAGATCATTGCATGGAATGATGCAAACCCCGCAGCTCCTAATTATTCTACCAGCAGTAGCATTGGTGTCACCAACTACTACGATGTGGTTCATATGTATACCAAGATCCTGAACTGGTACAAGACCGAGAAGACTCTGCCCAACTACAACACTGTTGTAGGCTGGTCCGGCAAGGTAGAAGACGTAACCGAGCCCACTACCAAGCCCACCGAATCCACCACACCTCCCGCTTCCTCTTCCGGCTCTGAGTCTCAGCCCACAGAGTCTTCTTCTCAGGCAGGCGAGGCAACCGGTTGGTATGCAGACGTAATCAACGGTGCAGTTTATCTGACCAATTACGTTAAGGAAAAGGGCTTCCTGCCCTCCACTATTCCCGTTGGTTCTTACAACCTCAAGCCCGCTCAGTACCTGTATCTGGCAACCCAGGTTGTTGTTGCTATGAACAACGGTCAGACCTCCGGCGATCTCAGCGTTCCCAACTATGGCGAACCTCAGAACCCCCAGGAGACCATCTCCGGCAAGGGCACCCTGAAGATGTCTGAGGTTGCTACCATGGCTCAGAAGGTCGTTACCTTTATGCAGTCCAACGGTCAGGGACCCAACTGGATGACCAGCTCTCTGGGTACTCTCCAGTATGAGAACGGTATCTACATGTTCTCCCAGCCTCTGGTATATTACGCACAGAACGGCACTCTGCCCGCAACTGTAGAAGTTGACACTTGGTTCAAGACCACCGGCGGCGTTCCCGGCGATGCAACCTTCGGCAACGACTACACCGGCTATGAGAAGTACTTGGTTCCCACTGCAAACTGCCAGTCCACCAACGCTACCATCATTGCTGTTGCTAAGCAGGCTATGCACTGCCCCGCAAGCCAGAGTTACAATTACGTCTATGAAAATCCCAAATCTACTTGGGAAGCTATGTGGAACCTGACAGAGTTTACCACCTACGTTCTGTCCTATGACTACTACGCAAACACCAGCCGCGGTGCTCTTGGTGTTTGGAGAGACAAGGCCGGTAACTGCTGCGACATGGCACACTTTACCAACGCCATGGCTCGTTCTCTGGGCGTTCCCGGTAGATATTCCCACTGGCATTGCCAGTTCAGCAACAGTGCTGAGGGTCACGTTTGGGCAGCTCTCTACATCCCCGATGCTCCCAATCCCAACATCAACAATGAAAACGGCTGGATCTATTCCGATCCCGTTAACAACAACTGCAAGCTGGGCTATCAGTCCTTCAAGCTGCTGTACCGCAATTCTGCCGACGGAAAGGCAGAGCTTCCCTTCTAAGCAAATACCCGTTCACCCAAATCTTTTAGGCTAAATAAATTAAGGAGAACAACGATTATGAAAAAATTCAATCGCATCTTTTCTCTGCTTTTAGTTCTTGCTCTTCTCGTTTCCTGTCTGCCCACTGTTTTCGCAGCAGAAGAGAAGATCACCTACACAGTAGACGAGGACGAAGTTATCGTCGCTGACTGGCTCTGGGGCAGCGTTATTGATGAGCGCGGCGCAGATGTCATGATGAAGGAATACTCCGATGCTGGTTTCACCGACATCTATCTCCTTCTGAAGGGCACCGGCGGTTCCACCTCTTGGAACTCCTCCGTTCCCGGCTCCAACAACACCTATTCCTACGACCTGCTCCAGTCCGTTCTGGACGCAGCAAGACCCTATGGCATCCGCATCCATGCATGGCTCATGGCTGCCCATGACAAGGCATACATGAAGAACCATCCCGAAGAGAACTACTACCACTTCCGCTATGGCTACGGCGACAATGTTAACCAGTATGTCAACCTCCGTGGCGAAGCTTACCAGCAGTACTTCCTGGCTCTGGTTGATGAACTGATCGCTAACTATCCCGATCTGGCAGGTATCCATCTGGACACCATCCGCTACGGCGGCATCTACTATGACTGGGGCGCAGAAGCTCGTGAAGTTCTGTTCAGCAAGTATGGCATGACCAAGGCTGAGTACAACGCAGCAGCTAAGGCAATGTGCCTGCAGGCCGGCTATACCTCCTGCACCACCAACTCCGAAGGCTATGTCGTTTACGGCTCCGGCACTTCCGTTGGCAGCACCTATTTCTCCAGCGCATATGCAGGAACCG
>JAZSAO010000177.1:0-3584 GCA_045601945.1 Faecousia sp.
AAAGCACCGGTCTCATCATTAGAAAAATACGCATTGTTTTCCCCTACACGGATCTCGGACAGTGCATAACACAGGCCAAATGCATCTAAGCCAATACTCGTCACGGTGTCAGGGATGGTCACACTTTTTAAACGATTGCAATCGCTGAACGCGGACTCACCAATGGCAGTAACGCTATCCGGGATGATCACACTCGTCAATCTATCGCAGTTACGGAACGCTGCGTTGCCAATGGTAGTAACGCTGTCTCCAAGGGTCATATCACTCAGATAAATGCAGCTCTTGAATGCGAATTCGCCGATCCCGGTGATCGTATCAGCAATCACCAAAGTTTTAATCGAACGCAAGTAGGAACCCCAAGGTGCATCGGAAGAATCGTCAAAATCCGGAATAGCACCCGTACCGGAAACCTGCATGGCCCCCGTTTCAATGTTCAGTTCCCATGATATACCGTCTCCACAGGTACCGCCTACAACAGTCTGTGCTTCCCCGGTACTCTCGGAAGGAATTGTAGTTCCCCCCTTGCCGTTCACTGTTCTCCGTTCGGCAAAAGTCGAAAACGATATTTGTGGAGCCAAAGAAATCAGTATCGCAATCGTAAGCAATACAGAAATCAAACGTCTCATATTGTCTCCTCCTTATAGATTAAGATTGTTTAAAACCACATTTTACATTATACAACAAATCCTGATATTTGTCAATTCTCACAAATAATTGTTATTCTTATACTTTACACTTCCCATCTGCAACAGCCCCCTCCTCTATTATCCTTAAAAAAACCGATCACCCCCTCCCGATGGATTCTTTGAGAACCTACCATAACCGGAGAGCATTGCCCATGCAGAGATCCGCTAACCTGAGAGAGAATAGATCCCCGGCTTCCATCGAAATATAAAATAATCCTCCGCAGATCAGCTGATGATCCACGGAGGAATTTTATAAATTCTATTACAGCAGCATAATCAGCCCATACAGTCGGTTTGCTGTCATGGCAGCACCTGCACCGTCGATGGTACGGGGCACAACGGCGTACCCGGCGAGCTTATTGCTCTTGAGATGATCCATTATAGCAACGATTTCATATTTCAATGCTTTCAGCCTGCAAAATAAGCCTTCGCACTGTCGGAGTAAGCAAACAGAGCCTTGCACAGTTCCAACAGAGCGCCTTCCCTGCCGTTGCCGTAGGTATCGGCACTGTACTGCAATGTGGAGGATACCGGGGTATCTCCTGCAAAGATCTGCGCAGACCGTCTTCAGTTTCTGACTGCTATGGGCCTTATCCATCTGAGAAAATGCATAAGTAACAATGCTGTATACATCCGTACATAGTTCTACAACTGCATCATCATAGGTGGTAGTAGGGACCGTACATATTAAAATGGTCGTAATCGGGCTCAACGGGCAGTCCAGAGGGCTTGAATTAGGTGCGGGCCATACATAATCTGTATAACGGGAAAGGGCTCCCCCATTTTGCAAAAAAAGACCCAACTACAGATTTGCTATCACGGGAAATCATATCATATAATACTGTTTCTTGATAAAATGGTTAGAAAACCATTTTATCGCAGGATAAATATCCTGCGCCGCCTTAGGCAGAAGAAACAGTATTACAGGTTATTTCTTGGCGGCAATGCCGCCATGCCGCTTATTAGCGGCATAATAAAACGGTCAATCCGTTTTATTAGAAATAAGTATAAAAAGCTCTGCTAAGAGCAAAAATCGTCTTAGCAGAACTTATGAAGAATTACAGCAAAGTAAACAGCCGAAACAGCCAGTTTGCCGCCACACCGGCGCACAAGCCGCCAATGGTATGGGACAGGATAGCGTGGCCTGTGAGCTTACTGCATTTTAGGTTATCCATCATAGCCACATGGGTGCTGAGATAACCGCTCCAGCACATACACATAGCAGTAAATACCGCCACATCACGGGCATAGGCACTACCGGAGGCTACCAACCGAGGTACCAGACCGATGGCCGCTCCTGCAGAGCCCAGAGCCGTAATAGGAACAGCAATACCCTCGGCGCTGCTGAAACCAAAGAGAGGCTTTAGGATAAAGGACAGCTTTTCTCCGATCCAAGGCAGGAGTCGAATGCCTTCATAAGCTGCACCGGTATAGGTTCCGTCAGCAGATGCTCCGTTTGTCAGCATAAGCACAAGGGTGCAAATGATCAAAACACCGGGAATAATATCCAAACCCAGAGTCACACCGCTTTTGCCACCGTCCATGAGGGCGTTGATCACCCGCATACCAACGCCGGTATTCCCGTCTTTCTCTTCCTCTTTCTTCACCCGGGTTTCAGGCTCATCGCAGGGCGCTTCCTTGCCGTAGAGCTTTGCGGTTTTCAGGAGCATCAAACGAGAGCTGACAATACTGCCGATCATAGCGCCAATATTGCCCACAAGAGCCGCCATTAGGAAGCTTTCCCCGGAGGGGGAACGGATGCCCAGCATAGAGGTTGTCACAATGGCACCCATGCCAAAGGCGGTGCCGATATTTGTCAGAGCAGGAAGCTGATATTTCTTAAAATACTTACGGAATCCCTCATCGTGAGCAAGTGCAAGAATTGCAGGATTATCGGATAAGTAGGTCGTCATGATCCCCAAGGAAGCCGCACCGGGCAGGCCGTAAAGGGGTCTCATGAAAGGAGACAGGATCTTGTTGATCAGAGTCACCACCCCGAACTCGGACAAGAGTGCAGACAGCGCACCGGCAATGACTGCAACAGCCATAATATAGAATACTGTATCCAGCAGTAGCTGATAGGCAGTATTCATCATGGTGCTGAGCATATTGACCATGCCCATTTTACTTCCGATAAACCCAAAAATCAGCCCTATGATCAACAAGAAGCACAGGGGCTGGGTTACTTTCTTCCACTTACTTTTTTGACTCGACACAGGGGTATCACCCTTTCTTTTTCGGATAAGTGGGATTATAACACATTTGTCGGAGAATTTCTACAGGGTTTTTTCAAATTTATGAAATATTTTCTTGTATAGCCTCTTCCATTTTCCCGAAAAAGGTGTATAATGTATGGAGTGAAAGAAGGTGTTTGTATGAAGGAAATTCCCGTTTTCCAACTATCCACCGATCCCGTCTACCGCATTGCCAAGGATTGGATGCTCATTACCGCCGGAACAGAGGCTCGCGGCTATAACACCATGACCGCAAGCTGGGGACATTTAGGTTCCCTGTGGGGACATGGTGGTGGTTTGCCAACCAGTGTCATTTTCATCCGACCTCAGCGGTATACCAAAGAATTTGTGGATCGGGAAGAACTCTATACCCTTTGCTTCTTCTCCCCTGAATATCGGCAAGCACTATCCTATTTAGGCACCCATTCCGGCCGAGACGAAGATAAGGTAGCAAAAGTCGGACTCACCCCTGTATTCGAGGATGGCTGTACCTATTTTGCAGAAGCCGAACTGGTTCTGGTGTGCCGTAAGCTGTACCGCGCCCCCTTGGTAGAAGAAGGCTTCTTGGATCCCACCATCTTAGACGATTGCTACCCCAAGAGAGATCTCCACGATCTATACATCGGTCAGATCCTCCGCGCTTATACAAAGTAAAATATATATT
>JAZSAO010000178.1:0-5922 GCA_045601945.1 Faecousia sp.
CGTTCATGAGAATACCGGACAGACCGAGATTTTCCCAGTTAACGTTGATGTTGCTGCCGGATGCTGCGGAAGCGTAGAAAACCGTTGCGGCGCCGCTGGATTCTACCAGATTCTTAACTTCCTCATCAGAGAACATATCGGCGGTAAAGCCCATGATGGATGCGATTTCTTCGTCGTTGTAAACATACCAGTCTTCCCCAAGGGAGAGTCCGAAGCCTGCCTTGGTGTTGGTGTAAACATTGCCGCTGATGGTGCCCTTGATGCCGGCGGGGTCATTGGAGGCCTCGGTGGGCGCTTCGGTGACAACGGTAGTAGCGGCAGGCTCCTCGCTGCCGCAACCGACCAGCATGGTCAGCAAGAGGCTGACCGCCATGGCGAGTGCAAAAATCCTTTTCATTGAACAAATTCCTTTCTTTTCTAATACTTCTAATACTACGATCCGATTAAAAGTAGACACTTTTAATCGGACCTTATATGTCCTGCCGGGCACATAAGCTGTCTTGTATGAGTTTCTACGCCCTTTCGGACTATAGAAAGTATCCATAAAAATCTCTGCTTCCTATAAAAACTCAGTATAAGATGCGAGAATCATATCATGGAAAAAAAGGATTGTCAAGAGCCAAAGCCGGTAAAAATGAGTTGCCTACAGGAAAAGCGAGGAGACGGTATTTTTGGTTAGGGCAGTGATTTTGTCAAAATCCACGAAGGGTCTGCACAAGGCTTCCATTCGGTCATGGAGTTCCTTTGCAAGAGTCAAACGGTGGATGGCTACCGCAGTGAGTTCTTCCATAGTCTTAGAGACAAAGGATAATTCCTGCCGCACTTTTGGGGGAACGGAGGAATTGAGATCAATACTGCAAAAGTACTCCCCCTCATATGGAAACAGCTTGGAATCACTGACAAAGCAAACCCCTAACTCCGGAATCAGCAAATGAGATGGAACGCTGTGGGGAATCCATGGAGAATAACAGGATATACAGTCATAGCCATAGGAAAGTGCTTTTTGCTCTACTATGGAAAGGACACGAGGAGCCAATAGGTAATCATCCCGGAGCACGTATACCTTGGGACAGAGGGCGGCGGGGGTATCACTGCAGAAACAGATACCCTTTGGGGTCAATGCGGAGAGGAAACGGCGACTTTTACTGCCCTTGCCGAACTTTGGTTTTAAGCCGGAAAGACAGAGACATTCTCCGATGGCTAGCATTTCTTCCTCATAAGTCGGGTTTTGTGTTTCTGTGCGGACACAGTCCCATAGGCCCCCTATAGCCCCCAAACAGCTGTGGACAGCCCTGTAGTGGGCTTTGTTTTTTTGCTGTAATTTTAGGATTTCTTCTTCGTTTAGCTTCATAGCCTCCCGGTTATAGTATTCGCCGAAATTTAGATAATTGGCACTGCCGCCGCAGACAAAGGGCTCTAAAACGTGGGGAGCCGTTCCGTCAACATAACCGACAGAAAGCCCCGGGATCAGAATCCCATCCAGAGAATCGGGATCGGAAGAACAGAGAATCTTGCATACATCATAGCCCTGTTCTGCGGCGACGACCCCGATGGCTTTCATAAAAGTAGACTTCCCGCAACCGGAACCTCCCTTGATGATCGTCAGGTTTTTAACATCCTGTAATAAGGAGTCGTAGTGGGACACAAATCCATCACAGCTACAGGCTCCCAGAAAGAATTGACTTTCCATTGCATCGACCTCCTTCTAATCATACTATGCCGAGGGATTGGGAATTATGAAGGAAAAGTTTCACAACTCCGATAGACAAGAAGGGTCAATCCGTTTTATTAGAAATAAGTATAAAGCCGTTTTTATAGGTCCCCACAGCATGGCTGTGGAGAACAAGTCGCAAGAGCGACTTGTTCAGCAGACATTTTATAGGAAGTGCAGAGGCTTGACTTTCTGTTTTTGCCGTGCTACAATATACGTACAGTCGAAACAGTACGACTGAAAACCATTGGTTATTCATACCGAAAAGGAGGCACCTACTATGAAACGCTTACTGTGTATTTTCCTGATCCTCAGCTTGCTTGTGGTTTATGTTCCGGCGACGCCCGGGGAGGAAAGGCAGAGCATTCCCTATTCTGTTTTAGAAAATGGCGCAAAGAAGATTGCCGAAGACACGAACTTCAGCCCCTATTCCGCAAAACGGGATACTACATACAGCTACGGCATCCCCGGCCCCTTGTCTGATGGACAGGCGGCAGTGGTGGGAAGAAGCTTGCCCATCCGTTATATCATGGTAGAAAACGGCGGCAGCAATCAGGCACTGTATACCCTGATCTATGAAGGTGACAGTTCCATTCTGGATGATCCCGATTTTGACGGTGAGCCTGTGGCTTATGGCACAAAGGCTTTTACCGCCTCTACTACGATTCGGGAATATACCGCATGGTTTGACACCACCGGCTGCAAGATCGGTACCTATACCGTTCTGAGTTTCACTATGGTGAACAATACCCAAATCGTGGAAAACTCTGCAATCTATAATGAGATCTATGTTGTAGATAAGGAGATCCCTCTGCAGGGCTACGTTCTTACAGATGTGGAAACCGGCAAGCAGGTAAAGGAGATCAATCTGCGCTATGGGGAAGAAAGAAGCTATGCCCTTGGCCGTATTCCTACCATTACCACAGATACCGGGGATCCGGACGTTGGCAAGGATTATAACAGTCCCATTGTGATGGAGAACTATTTTGGCCTTATTTCCCTGTATGGAAGCAGAATGGGAAAAACCTCCATTTATATCGGGGATAATAAGATCGGGCTTTCAGTCCCTGTGAGTGTTTGTGTCGATAACGCCGGTCACAAATATCAAAAGGAACTTGTCCGTGAGGCAAGCAAAAACGTAGAAGGCTCCACCATCTACGGCTGCGAAAAATGCTACTTCGTCTATGTGCAGTTCGAGGATAATCTTGCTACCGTATTCAACCGTTTCAAGGATGTTTCTGCCAATGAATGGTATACGCCTGAAGTGCGGAAGGCAGTGGAAATGGGCTTGTTTAACGGCTTGTCTGCCGAGAAATTCGGACCCACGGGAACTATGACCCGTGCTATGCTTGTGACCGTTCTCTGGCGATATGCAGGCAAACCCACTGCCGAAAAGACCCCGGACTTTACCGATGTTCCCGGCGGTCAGTGGTACAGCGATGCTGTAGCATGGGCGGCTGAAAACGGTATCGTTACCGGCGTGGGCAAGGGTAAATTCTCTCCTGACGGTACCATCACCCGTGAGCAGATGGCTACCATCCTATACCGCTATGCAGTTATGCTGGAACTGGATACAAGTGCCCGTGGGGAACTGTCACAGTTTGCCGATGCCCATGAGATCAGTTCTTGGTCCAAGGATGCGCTCCAATGGGCCGTGGCAGAGGAAATCATTGGAGGCAGCCGCTCCTCGGAGGGCTTATTTATCTTGCCTGCCAATGGGGCGACCCGTGCACAGGTTGCCGCCGTGCTGGTGCGTACCATTGAGAAGCTTTTGACTTCTTATTATGAAATTCCCCTTCCCGATTGCGGAGTAAAGGCACAGGGGGCAACTACGGTTCAGGTTTGGACCTTGTACGAAGATGGCACCTTAGTCATAGAAAAGAACCAAGGCACCGAGCCTACCAACAGTTCTTGGCGTGATTACAGGAATGAGATCAAAACCCTTAAGGTTATGCAGGGCATAGAACAGGTGGGATCCTTTAACGCTCTGCCTGCACTTGAGGAGGTCGTTCTGGCAGACAGCGTGAACTATATTTACGCCGAAGCCTTCAAAAACTGCACTGCTCTGGAGACTGTACGTCTCCCCGATAGCTTGGGCTATATTGAATACAGTGCATTTGAAAATTGCACCTCTCTAAAAACCCTTGAACTGCCTAAGGAAATTTCCTATTTGGACTGGGCTTGCTTTGCCGGTTGCACAAGCTTAACAGAACTTCGTCTGCCTGATGGCTTCCGTCTGAGCAACCATGGCGGCATGAACGGGCAGGGGAGTTTTAAGGGCTGTACCGCATTGGAAAAGGTCGTCTTAGGTAAAGGATGCGATGAGGTTTCCGTTGCTATGTTCTCCGGATGCACCGGTCTGACTAACGTTACATTTGCTTCCGGCATTACCCATCTCAATTCCAATGCTTTCAGCGAATGTACGGCTTTGGAAGAGGTGGTTCTGCCTGAACACCTCCAGAGTTTCATGGATACTGCGTTTGGGGGATGTGAAGGGCTGAAAAAGGTTACCATTCTGAATCCCTGTCTCCAACTGTTGGGTTACTCTCATGATAGCTCCGGAAAGCCTGTTTACAACACCCCGTTCCCTGCCGGCTGCGAGATTTATGGATATGCAGGCTCTACCGCACAAGCCATTGCAGAACAGTTTGGCTACACCTTCCACCCCATTGCCTAAGGGTATAGGGTAAATATCCTCTTTGGAAAAACAGAGACCTTCTCAGCAGACTTGCTGAGAAGGTCTCAAAGTGTTTATGAAAGCTTCTGATAAAAAACGCTCTCTGATACGTGTAAAAGGAGCAGTGGCAATTCTGCCTCAAAGCGGTATTATAAGAGAAGATAGTTTGCAACGCCGAAGTAGACCAAGAGAGATAGGGCGTCGACGATAGTGGTAATGAAGGGGCTTGCCATGACCGCAGGGTCCAGACCCAGCTTCTTTGCCAGCATGGGGAGAACAGCACCCACGATCTTGGCACTGAGAACGGTCAAAGCCATGGTAATACAGACTACGAGTCCCACCATGACCGTTACATCGGGATTGCCCAAAAGCCAACGGTCAATGAGCATCAGTTTGCCGAAGCAGGCAACAGACAGGGCCACGCCGCAGAGGACCGCAGTGCGGATCTCTTTCCAAACCACGCTCCAGAGGTCGGAGAATTCCAGTTCGCCAAGGGACAGAGAACGGATAACCGTGACAGAGGACTGAGAACCGGAGTTACCGCCGGTGCCCATAAGCATGGGGATAAAGGTGGTCAAGACAACTTGAGCCGCAAGCGCGCTTTCAAAGCCCGTGATGATCATACCTGTAAAGGTTGCAGACACCATCAGTAGCAGAAGCCATAAGATGCGGTTTTTAAACAGTTCAAATACAGAGGAACGGAGATAGGGCTTTTCCGAGGGGAGCATACCGCCCATCAGTTCGATATCCTCCGTGGCCTCGTCTTCCATAACGTCCATTGCATCGTCGAAGGTAACGATACCAACCATACGGTATTCCGCATCTACAACAGGGAATGCAAGGAAATTATATTTGGAGAACATCTGGGCAACTTCTTCTTGGTCTGTGTGGGTGTTAACGGAAATAATATTTGTTACCATCAAGTCGGCAATAGTCATTTCGTCATCCTCTGCTAAAAGCAGATCCTTAACGGTGACCAAGCCCAATAGGGTACGATTCTTGGTAACGTAGCAAGTATAAATAGTCTCCTTATCCACACCTGTACGACGGATCCGGAGGATGGCCTCTTCGACGGTCATAGCGGGGCGCAGGGAAACGTATTCCGTCGTCATAATAGAACCGGCGGAATTTTCGGGATAGCGAAGGATTTCGTTGATCTCCTTGCGCATCTGGGGATCCGCCTGTTCCAAAATACGCCGAACTACATTAGCGGGCATTTCCTCGATGACATCAACAGCATCGTCAACGTACATCTCGGAAAGGATTTCACGAAGCACTGCATCGGAGAAACTGCGAATCAGCAACTCCTGTGCGTCAGCCACCATTTCAACAAAGGTTTCCGAAGCCAACTCCTTGGGGAGCAGACGGAAAAATACGGGGAGCCGGTCTTCTTCCAGCTCAGCAAAAATATATGCGATGTCCGAGGGGTTCATGGTGACAAGAATATCCCGAACCGTGGAATACTTCCTCTCGGAGATCAACGTGGACAGGGTATTTGCGATAGAGAAATTATATTCTGCCATACTTAGCCTCC
>JAZSAO010000179.1:0-7888 GCA_045601945.1 Faecousia sp.
GTCAATCACAACACTGACCGAATCGCAGAATCAGCCAACAAGCTATGGCCGACCATAAAAATCATTGCATTCAAAAAGGAAGCTATCTTCATCAAGACATTAGACAACAGGTGGTGACAGGAATGTTTAGCGATTTATATATCCGTAGTGTTCGGATCGAGAGCCCATTGGCCGAAAACAGTTATTTGAATCATCTTCCCATCATCAAAAGTTTGCAGAAGATGGAACGGTTAGACTTCTCAAAACGAGTCACCTTTTTTGTAGGAGAAAACGGAACCGGGAAATCTACTTTGATCGAGGCTCTTGCAGTCAACATTGGATTTAATCCGGAAGGCGGGACTCTAAATTTCAATTTCTCAACGGAGGATTCTCACTCAGAGCTTTATAAATATCTCAGAGTTACGAAAGGCTTTGCTCCAAGGAAGGACGGTTTCTTCCTCCGTGCAGAGAGCTTCTACAATGTGGCAAGCAACATTGATCAAATGGACAGACTCCCGGCACCCGGTCCAAGTATCATCGAAAGTTATGGCGGTGTATCCCTCCACAAGCAATCCCATGGCGAAAGCTTTATGGCACTGATTGCAAATCGCTTTGGTGGAAATGGACTTTACATATTGGACGAGCCTGAGGCAGCCCTCTCTCCTTCCAAACTATTGGAGTTAATGTGCCATATCCATGATTTGGAGAAAAGGAATTCTCAGTTCATTATCTCCACCCATTCTCCTATTCTTATGGCCTATCCCGGAGCTGATGTATTATATCTCACTGACGCCGGGATCCGTTCTGTTTCCTATAAAGAAACAGAGCATTACCAAATCACAAAAGAATTCTTGAAGTCTCCGGAGAAGATGTGCCAATATTTGTTCGATGACGAATAAAAATCATGGATGAGTTATGCAGCATGATGCTTAATCTGATTGCCGGCTGATAAACAATAGCATTCCATCTGCAATTTGAACACCTGCAAATTCCTGCCGGACAGTATCTGGTTTGTGAAACAGAACGCTGTGAATTCCCCACCAATTTGGAAGACGAACTGCGCCGTAAGGCAGTAAGCGAATGGCTCCCCTCCTCCGGCTATGAACTGCGGGCTGCCCCGGAAATCGGCGTGATCCACTGGTTCTGGGAGGAAGGCAACGATAAAGTCAACAACTCCCGCTACTGCGAACTTTGGCTCCCCATTGAGAAGAAATAACATACCGAACACTAATCTATGGATCAAAAATGAATTTACCGAGAAAAACGGCTCCTGTCTTGTGGGACAGGAGCCGTTGGTATAAGAAACTCTTGTTTACGGTTGTTCTATTGTGACCTCATTGCAGATCCCGGTAGTCATGTCATAGACCTTGGGAGCTTCGTTGTATCCCTCGATGCAGATATACCGATCCGCAAATACAGAGAAGGTAAATACATTTTCTGCAAGGGAACCTGTCTCTTCGGTTTTGCGATCATAGTATTTCAGAGCATTGGTCCCTTCTTCCAGATACAAGATTCGATCGCCCACCACCTGATAGAGCCAAGAATATACAGGCAGGTTTGTCTGATTATTTCCTTCGATTAGGCTGATTCCATAGCGGTGTCCTGTTTCCTTCTGTTCATCAGCATCCAACCATCGGCAGATGTACAGTGATTCCCCATGGGCAAGCACCTTGTTGGGAATAATGTCCAGCGTAACAGGCTCAAATTGGATCATGTCCTTTTTACTACGGTAGATCTCTTTTTCTCCTCGCGTCTGAACTGCATAAATGTAGGTATCATCTACATAATAGGAGCTAACATCCCGGAGAAGTTCTGTAATCTCCATTGTCACAAGGTCAATTCGGCATAGCATCGTACCACCGCAATGGGTATATAACATCTGACCATCTGCGTAGGCGTTGGTGATCTCTGTCCCTAAGTCCACGCTGTGGGGCTCACTTCCATCTCTCGGTTGCACTGTTAGTGCCTGAGATGCCCCATTCGTAACATATACAATGGCATCTTCCGAGGCAAACATATACCGGGGTGCTTCTTGGTTATTCGCCAAAGAATAGGTATTCAGCACATTGCCTTCCATATCGTACCGATAAATCTTACCAAATGTTCCATAGTAGATGCTGTCCTCGTGATATACGAAGCTTCCCATACCGCTACTGAGATTGGCAACGGTAGCACCATTCTTACCTGCATCCAACAGTCCCTTCAGAATCCCGGTGCTTGCCATGACCGTAAATACAAAAACAGCAATCACGGCAGCTACCAGTGCGATCCGTCTTACAGGGTGTAATTTTTTCTTGGAAGTCCCTTCGCTCTCGTGAAGGTACTGCTCATTTGCTAAGCCGATGGCTTCCAACAGATCAATGTTTTTCATAAATATCCCTCCTGTTTCAAATAGCTTTGTAGTTTCTTTCGTGTGCGAGATAGGATCATACGAACATTCCCTTCACGCAAACCATAAGTACGGGCAATGATGGGAATGTCTTCCATGTAGAAATACCGTCGCAGGAAGATCCCTCTATGCTGTTGGGATTGCGTCTCTAAAAACCGATTTATGATTTCTCCCAGTTCTTTTGTAGCGAGTTCTCCTTCCGGAACCCCAAAAGGAGAAATACATTCCTCCAATTCTTCCAAGGCAGATATGACCCGATCGCCTCCACGACAACTTGAGTTTTTCTTCCGTAACAAATCTACCGCCCGGTTCCGTGCGATCCGCCCTAAATACAGACGCAAGTATTGGGGATGCTGAGGTGGTATGGTATTCCACGCTCCGATCCATGTATCTGCCAAGACTTCTTCCACATCTTCTTGATCCGATAGGATTCGACTGATCACTGCGCGGCAATATGTAGCATAGCTCGCCACAGTCTCGGCAATCGCCCGTTCATCTCGCTTGAGGTATAATTCTATAATCTTATCATCTGTCATTTGATCCCTCCCGTTTAAGTTAAAAGGCCTTTCACTCACTAAGTCGTAAATTCTATGTCTATTGTAACACATAGCCTCCATTATTTTAAATATACTTCATTCTTTTACCGTGAATTTCGTAAAACTTAACCCCAATTCATGATTACACTGCATTCAGCAGATAAGCTTGTATGGCTCAAAAATACAGCCCTGCGAGGATCCCGAAAAGGTTCCCGCAGGGCGTAGTACTATGCTATAATGATACATACTCTATTGAAAATCATCGGTGAGAAAAGAATAAAAAGCTCGGAGAAATTTCCGAGCATGTCTCTTCTTTGCATTTATATTATAGCAGAGATGCGGAGACTTTTCAAGACTTGTATTTATCTGACTTTGCGGTAGAATATACGGTAAATATAGACAACTACAAGGAGTGGACTAAATGACTATGACAAACCGCATTGCAGACTTATCCATGCTATGGAAGCAAGCTTCTATGATTTTCCCTTATTTTGACCGGCACAACATAGATTGGGACAACGCGTATCGGGAGTATCTGCCGAAGATCGTGGATGTGAACACAGACCGGGAGTTTCATTTGCTTTTAGCAGAGTTTATGAATTTGCTTGGGGATGGACATACAGATTATTTACTTCCAAGGTCGTTGCAGGATGAAACCGGTTATCTTCCGTTTGCTCTAAAATATATCCGCAATGCCTATTACATTGATGCGGCAAATTCGCAGCATTCAGATTATATTGGTGCCCGGGTCTTGTCAATAAATGGTATTTCCTTTGCTGACCTAATAGAGAGCATCAAGCCCTATAGCTACCATGTGGGGAATTATGTACCCAAGTACAGATTGCACCAGATGCTTCCGTTTTTCCTAAGCCGAACACAGAATGCCGCCGAAACTACCAAGGGCAGTTTTTTGTTTGATCTGCTTCCAACAAGAACGGATGGATTTGCGTCCAAAGAACTTAACTTGCCCGAGTATTACCATTCGCTTAAGTGTGGCAAGCTGGACATTCGGCTATATGGTGGTGGCATTCTTTATGTCAAGATGGATGATTTTATGTATGGCAATGCTGTTGACGAAGTCCGGACAGCAATTTACAAGACACCGGATATTGCCGGAATTATCTTAGATCTGCGTGAGAACATTGGCGGCATGACAATGAATGGTGCAAAAATCGCCGAGTTATTAATTTCCGGGGAGTTCCATGGCTGTCAGAAGCGTACCCGCTCTATGACCGGTATCGGTTTATCGTCTGCCAGCCAAATTGTTCAATGGAGTGATGAAGCTATTGAGAAGCATATTGCAGCAGGCCTTTCTACTCGTGAAGAAATTGAAGAAAGCAAGAGCTTTGTCGCAAATACACATTACGATAATTATATCGACACATACGGTGGTGAATCTCACACCGCCTTGTTTTCCGGACCGTGTGTGATCTTAGCCTCCCGTTATACCGTATCTGCTGCGGAAGATTTTATAGCTATGTTCCGTACTAACCACAGAGCGACGGTCATTGGCACGGAGACCTGTGGAACTACCGGTACACCGTTTATGCAACAACTATCCTGTGGGGGCTGGATGCGTGTCTGTTCTGTGGGTTATCGGCTTATGGACGGCACAGAATTTATTGGATGCGGTATCAAACCCGACATATACTGTGAGATCTCCCCCGATGATTATGCAAACGGGTACGATTTTGTCCTAAGTAAAGGATTGACTTTGTTAAGATAGCTATATAATACCTGCATCCTGCGAAAATCGGCTCAGAAAAGCCGTTTTTTGCAGAATGATAGTAAACAGCACAACTGTCAGTTGTAGCATATCATCTACACCGCCCTTCAAAATTCAGCCAAAATCCATTATGATGAAGGCACAAGCGCTTGATACTCAAACAAGGAGTGACTTTATGAATATTGGTAATCAGATCAAGGCTCTGCGTATTCGAAAAGGGGTAACCCAAGAAGCGGTTGCACAACATTTTAATATATCCCCTCAAGCCGTCAGCAAATGGGAGTGCGGTCAGTCTGCCCCGGATATCGGGATGCTCCCCGGTCTTTCTGCCTATTTTGGTGTAACCATTGATGAGCTGTTTGCGCTGTCTGATGAAACTCGAATGGAACGCATTCAAAATATGCTTTGGGATGTGCGTTTTCTGAACCCTGTAGATGTGGAGAATGAACGGCAATTTCTGTTGGAAAAGGCCCGCAGGGAGCCGCAAAATGGTGATCCCCTTTGCATGCTGGCACAGTTGGAGATGCATTTGTCAAAGGAGCATGGGACTCGGGCGCAGGAATTTGCATTGGAAATTTTGCAGCGGAAAGACGGTGTTGCAATGGGGTGCTACTATTTGGGCAAAGCAATGGGTGGGGTTCATGTGGATCCCAGACACAATACCCACAACGCACTGATCGCCTACTATAAGGAATGCTTGGAGAAGTATCCGGATAAGCGTATGACATATGGACATTTGATTTCGCAACTGATTGACGATCACCGTCTCGCAGAGGCTCAACGGTACTGCGACGAAATGGAAGTTGCCTTTCCCAATGACCACTTTATGACCGTACATAAAATCAAGGTCGCCATTGCCAAGTGCGATTGGCCTGCAACGCAAGAGATGATACATTCCCTTGATGAACAGTATCCAAATGACTGGAACATTCAGCATTGGATCGGAGATCTATTGACCCTCGCAGGGGAATATACATCCGCAAAGGTACATTACAGAAGATCCATTGAATTACTTCCTACACCCCGTTATACAGATCCTATGGATTCTCTGGCACAATGCTGTGAAATGGATGGTGATATCGAGGGTGCCATCGCAACCCGAAAATTTGAGCTAGAGGTTTCCGAAAAGGATTGGGGCGATACCACCGGCGAATCCATTGATTATATCCACAGAGAAATCGCACGCTTGGAAAAGCTTGGATAACTATCATATAGATAAAGCCTCGGAGCACTCCGAGGCTTTGTTCATAGTTGCTTTTCTTTCTAATGATATCATTATATTTTGGCGTAAAGTCAATGTCTTATTTTGAAATTATCTCAAAGAAGTCGACAAATTGAAACCAATCAAACTTTTTTACGGGATATAGAGTATAGGATCCTATGACACAAGAGAAAGGTGTGGTGCCCATTGGATGAGAAAATCGTTTCCCTGTTTTGGGATCGGAATGAGGAAGCCATAAAGCAGACGGAACAGGTCTACGGTGCATATTTGCAGAAAATTGCATACAACATTCTTTCCGACTCCGAGGATTGTCGGGAATGTGTCAACGACGCCTGTCTTGCGGCCTGGAGGTCTATTCCCCCTCACCGTCCCACGGTTCTGCGGAGCTACCTTGCCAAACTGACCCGACAGATCGCCATTGACCGTCTGCGGAGCCGAAAAAGCCAAAAGCGGCAAGCCTCGGAATACGCCCTGTCTCTCTCGGAATTATCCGATACCTTTTCCTGTGGAGATACGGTGGAGGAAGCCTTGGATGCAGAGCTATTAAGGGAGACAATCCGCCGTTTTCTACATACCCTCCCCAAGGAAACACAGCTTGCCTTCTTAGGCCGCTACTATTATTTTGATTCCTTAAAAGAGGTAGCCACTTACTGTGGCATGAAGGAAAGTAAGCTAAAAAGTCTGCTGTACCGCACCCGTCAAGCCCTGAAACAACACCTGATCAAGGAGGGATTTGATCTATGAACAGCAAACAAATATTACAGGCCTTAGATGCCGCCGATGAAGATCTGCTCCAAGAAGTTGACCGTATCCGATGCTCGAAGCACAAAAAATCGAGTATAGGATACCAGTGGTTGGCTACTGCCGCCTGCCTGTGTGTATTGTGTATCAGTTTGTGGGCCCTGTCCAATTCCAATCAAAGAGATACGCCCCTAATAGAAACCCAGATTTTAGAACCAAACTCCCCTACCCCGAACGCAGAACCCTCTCTCGTCCCTACAGCATCTTCCATGCCCACAGAGTCCGAATCGGTTTTGCCTACGGAAGAAATCCTGCTATGGACTCCTCACTATAATGTGGCAAAGGAAGCCATTGACGGTGCGTTGCGAGCGGATGTATGTCTTTTTACCGGAGAGCTGACCGATGAAGAGCTTCTTTCCTTTACCCCTAACCAAAAGCCGGAATGGTTCTCTCCGGAGGGCTATGGCATCTTTTACAGAAACAGTACCCTTCGGTGTATTCAGTTGTTCAGCGCCACAAGTATTCCTGAAAATCCCATCACCATTAGCATAGGGACAGAAGAGCCGTTTTACTGCTATGTTCTGCCAAATGAACCACAAACCTCCTACTGTAACGGTGTGGAATATACCCTCACGCGGTACAATGCCCCGGATGGAAGTGTAACCCTCTTTGGGGAAACATGTCTGAATGATTGCTACTACACCTTCTCTCTCCGAGGGACGCAGGAAACCCTGGCACAGAATGAAGCCGACTTTGCCCTGATACTACAAGCCTTCGCAGAGAGTCACATCACCCCCGAAGACCTTTCCGCTATCCACCCCAGAGAGATCCCGGTCATATTTGATAAGTCCCTAACCCATGAAGAAGCTCTCAATTTAGATTCCTACGGTTCTTATTTCCTCCCTGAAGTCCCTTCCGGCTTCACAGAAGAATCCATCCGCCATTACCAAGATCAGTACAATGCATACCTTTCCGGTCTTTGGACAAAGGGCTACAACGAGCTATCCTGGCGTGTCTCTGCATTTGCTGAGGAAGACGAGCATCGCTTAACTCACGCAGAAGATACTGAGCGGTATGATCTGTCTCTCTACCCCATCCCCCGTGCGGATTCTGTTCCGGAAAACCTTAGGGAAGTTGTAGACAATCCCATCTTCTACGCAGAGGAGCTAAGCCCCGAGCTCATTTGGGCAAGAGCATACAAATCCGGAGAGCAAGGAGACAGCAACGGCTGGCGTATGACTTTCTCTGTTCTCTATGGGGATATGATTGTTACCATCCGTAGCAAAGGCGTAGAC
>JAZSAO010000180.1:0-2427 GCA_045601945.1 Faecousia sp.
GAGCACCTGCTGAAGCTGGTGGAGCTGTACAAGGACTAATCTTGATAATTTCTCTGTAAAATAACCGATCCCCTATCTAGGTCTTTAACTTGATCTAGATAGGGGATTTTTTAATTAGGTTCCACTCCAGTCTATATCTAATTTACAGAACACCCCATATACACCACCTGTGGAATCGTTAAAGCATAAGTGGGGCAACGAGAAATCTCCACCCAACTCATGGTCCGTTACAAGGAAGCCCAAGGTATAGGTAATGGATTCTCCCGGAGCTAATCGAAATGCAAAAGGATGTTCACTTCGTTGATTGATAAGACTAAAATATACGGGGTCCGCACACCAGAATCGGGAATCGCCAATCATCTTGGTACCGGAAATATCTGTCAAAAAAGGAAAGCCGTGTGCATGAAAGATATATGGATCGTCATATTCCCCTCTTATGCGACCATCGGAATAGCGATCGGCTGTGGTATAATTTTCTGCTCCCACATTGGTCGCTGTTACATCTACCAAGATCAAGTAGACGCCGTCTCCGAAATATCCATCATCCTCTGTCCAATTGGGATAAACATAACTAACATACCAGGACCCTTCGAGGAGACGAACATTTTCTGCATTGGAAAAATCTTCCGCACTGTACTGTGATGCATCATAGGAGTAGCTGCGACGGGCTCGAGGAGGATCTATACATTCTTCCTGCACATCCGATCTATGATTCACTGCACGGGCGTTGTCAAATCTAAACTCCAGATGGCCGGACTTTTGTGCTAAGTAGATCAACTTATCCGAAGTTCGCAGTTTCATGCCGGAAGGACCTATGAGAGCCTCTGTTTCTTGAGGATCGGATTCTGTGGGATCTGTCGTCGATTCTTCCGCATCTGCTGTTGATGGCGTACTTTCGGTAGATTCTACCGCATCTGCTGTTGATGGCGTACTTTCGGTTGGTTCTACCGTGCCTTCTATTATATTTCCTCCGGGGGTCTTCCCGTCAGGGGGCGTGTTCTCAACTCTCTCGGTACAACCGCTAAAGGAGAGCAATATCAAAAAGGTCATAAACAGAATAACTATTTTTTTCATAGGTACCTCCCATTGTTCATGATCTAACGTTTTTACTTGATCGCCTCCCTTAATAAAATGGTTTTCAAACCATTTTATCAAGAAACAGTATTATCAGTCAAAAAGGGATAGTTGGATGCGTTGCTCCTCCGGATAGCCGGCGACAACGAAGCAGAAGGGATATTCTTCTATATTTTTATAGGCTTTTCGGCCGAAATGCTTTTGGAAGAGGTCATAGGGAATTACGAGGGCATACTCCGTTCCGGGAGACAGGCGAATGCCGGTGCTTCCTTCCAGTCCCGGATTTGCCAGTAGCAACAAGTCCCAGTTCATGCCCACATAGTTATCTTCCCCAATCAGGTTGAGGTCAGTGAGCCAGATTCCCTCTTGGGACCCCTTGTTTCGTAGAGTGATAGAGATCAGTGCCAGTTTTTCCCCATGCTCTCCGTCATAGTTCAGCTCTTGGCAGTAAGAATTTCCGTCTACGATTTCAAATTTGTCAACACGAAACCCGTATCCATTCAAACCATTATAATTTCCTATGTAGTTATCTCCAACCTCTACAAATTCACCCATGGAATAATAACAGATGCTCTGCTTGGAAATGGAAGCATAATAATCATTCATGCTTTTGTACCGCCAAAACCACAGTCCTGCAAGTACCACCACAAGGCAGATGATCAGGAGCTTTCCATAGCGTTTCACTTCGTCACCTTCCCCTCGTAGATTTTGTAAATTTCATCGGAGAGGGTCTCTAAAAGGAGGGAATCGTGACAAGCTATGACGACTAATGCCCCTCGCTCCCGTTCTCTGCGGAGAATGGTACAGATCTGTTCTACACCGCTATCATCCAAGGCATTGGTAGGCTCGTCTACAATGAGCAAGTCCGGCTGCTCCATAATGGCAGCCGCGATTCCTAAACGTTGTTTCATACCCAAGGAATTTTTCCGGTATCTCCGCGGATCGTGAGGATCTAAGCCTACTTCCAGGAGGCTTTGACAAATTTGCTCGGCCCCTATCTTTCCGCGAATCTGTGCCAAAAGCTCTAAATTTTCGTAGCCGGTATAGTTGGGCAGGAATGCCGGATTTTCAATGAGGAGACCTACAGATTCCGGAAAATCCATATCCTTTCCCAGCTTCTTCCCGTCGATCCAAACCTCTCCGGAAGTAGGACGAATCAAGCCGCAGAGCAGCCGCATGAGCATAGTCTTACCGGACCCATTGGGACCCTTCAAACCATAGATCTTGCCTCCGGTCAGTTGTATATTTACATCGTCTAATATCAGGGCTTTTTTAATATACTTTGTTGCAGATTTTACGATAATTTCCATTTGTACCTCCTATTCCACAGCGGCTAAAATATCGGTCTTCTTG
>JAZSAO010000181.1:0-6780 GCA_045601945.1 Faecousia sp.
ACAAATCTATTCCCCTCTATCCACTGTTTTGTTGCATGGCTGGGGATGCGGAGTGTATTAGCAGCGCAAAACCTAAAACATAAAAGGATTCACTGTGTTTTTTCTGTTTTGGGTACCCTGTTGGTATTTGCATCCACCTTATTTACCAAGCAGCATGTTGTACTGGATGTTTTCGGTGGAATCGCGGTTGTGGAGATTGGGCTTTTAGCCGCCCGCTTCTCCCCTCTTACAGATCTGTTATTAAAATGGAATGAGAAGTTTCTACAGACAAAAATAGGTCAATTTTTTGAAACCTTTCTGAATCCCACAGATTGAATAGGTTAGGTTTCTACCCAAATGGGGCTGTCTCATTAAAAATGAACTGCTCCCTGTCAAGTAGACAGATGAAAAAACAAAAAAATGTTTCTCCAGGATCTCAGAAATGAGGTCCTGGTTTTCTTTTAGGCAGCCTCCAATAAGCTACGGTAAGTTGCCGGTGGCAGACAGTTTAGCTTATGCTGACGCCGCTGGTGGTTGTAGTAATAGATGAACTGTTCAACAGCGACAACAAGCTCCTCGTAGGTTTCAAATTGGTTGAGATAGTACATCTCACATTTGAGAATACCCCAGAAGCCTTCCATGGGACCGTTGTCAATACATCTACCGACTCGGGACATGCTTTGCTCCATTCCTTGCTTATCCAGCCTGGCTCTAAACGACTTGCTTGTATATTGGAAACCCCGATCACTGTGAAACAGTGGATGTGCATCTGGATACTTCTGTATAGCCAAATCAAAGGTCTTAAAAACTAGATGGTTGTTGTTACTCTTTCCAATCGCAAAGGAAACGATATCTCTCCCTTTTAGATCGAGAATGGCACTAAGATATGCTTTCTCTCCGTTAGAACCATATTTCATCTCGGTAACATCGGTACACCATTTCTCGTTTACTGCTGTTGCTGTAAAATCTCTGTTTAGAATATTCTCTGCAGTAACTTCCGGTGTGGATCTTTGGTAAGCAGGACGCTTTCTGCGTATGACAGCCAAGAGACCAACGATATGTACTAAGCGGTAAAACCGCTTCAGATTGTACTGCTTTTTATGTGTAGAGTTGTATTCATCAGCAATTCTACGATAGCCGTAGGTGCCGTTATGCTCTGCATAGATTACACCAATCTCATGTAGCAATGCTTCATTTTCCTTTTCAAGGGTACTCTTGGTACGGTGTGTCCAGTTATAGTAACTGGATCGGTTTAAGTCTAAAATGTCGCAGATTTCAGTTACGGCATATCCCTCTTTGTGCATTTCCTGAACACAAAGATAGAGATTCTCTTGCCGAACGCCATTCAGCGCCACCTCCTTTCGATTTCCTCGAGTTTTTTTAGCACGGCACACTCCAATTCCAATCTTCTGTTCTGTGCCTCTAACATCCGGTTCTCAGCACGAAGTTTTTCCAGTTCGGTCATTTCGGATTCCGGCTTGCGATTACCACGCTTGTCCACCAGACCTTCTACACCTTTTTCGTTATACTTCCTTACCCAAGAATAAATCTGCTGATAACTGACATTGTATTTCTCAATAGTGGCGGTATAGTCATTGCCATTCTCAATGCAGTAGCTAACGATCTCTATCCGTTCCTCATATGTAGTATTTCTTCCTTTAGTCATATTGATCTCACTCCTTCGGCCCCCTTTGGGTCGTAATTCTCTATGACTATTATACATCTTTATCCAATTTTGCAACTGTGTTTTGGAAAAAATTTTATATTTTTTGCAAATATCTGCTTGAGAACCAACTCCGGAAAGATAATCTCGTACCGCCGCTGTCTGTATTTCTGCGGAATATCTTGTTGGCTTACGCTTATCCCTCAGCCCATCTCTGCCAAATATTTGATAGTTTCTTACCCATGTACTAAAGGACTGTTTTGCAATTCCATAACGCTCGATTATTGTATGTAGCTGCTGTTCTCCCCTCAAATATGCTTCTACTGCTAATATTTTATCTTCTGGTGTGACTTTTCTCTTGATCATAAAAAATACTCCCCATAGTGTAGTCTCGAAATTTTTGTTATTTCGAGTGTCTACTCTATGGGGAGCATATCAAAATGGGGCAGCCCCAGAAAAATACATCGACCGGCATTGTACAAAGAGCTGTACAAATGCCGGTCGATGGCGTATAATTATGGTGTGAAAATTAACAACACGCAGGTAGATTATACAGTATACGGGGCTGGAAATCAAGTATTCCTGCCAATAAACACAGAAATTTTAATCCCGTCAGACGAACCGGTGAGATTACTCAGTGCTATCATGGAGGAGATGGATTATACAAAGCTGATGGCAACCTACTCTCGTATGGGGAGAATCGAGTATCCGCCGCGTTTGTTGTTCAAAGTAGTCACATATGCCTACATGAGAAAGACATATAGTTCGAGAGGCATCGAAAGGGCTTGCCGTGAGAATATAAACTATATGTACTTGCTGGAAGGACATAATCCCCCGGACCATAATACCATTGCCAGATTTCGCAAAGATCATTTGTCAGAGGTAGCCGAGGATCTTTTGACCCAACTGGTAGAACTGTTGGTAGCTCACGAAGTGATCTCTTTTGAAAAATCCGCAGTATTTATTGATGGAACAAAGATCGAAGCAAATGCGAATCGGTACAGCTTTGTATGGAAGACCCGGGTAACCAAGTCCCAAGCGAAACTTGGGGAAAAGATTGCAGAAGAACTGCCTGTGCTGTTAGAAAAAGCAGAGGCAGGGTTTGGTGTACCTAAAAATATTACGGTTCAACAACTGAAGAAGCTGCGTAAAAGGCTGTATGCAATCAAGGAATCCAAGGGGATCGTATTTGTATATGGCAGAGGACACCGTAAGAGCGAGCTGCAAAGAGCAATTGAGACCATAACCGGATGGATAAAGCGACTGAAGCGGTACAATTTGGACATTCACATCTGCGGAGATAGAAACAGCTACAGCAAAACAGACCATGACGCAACCTTTATGCGGATGAAGGACGACCATATGAAGAATGGTCAATTAAAGGCCGGCTACAATGTAAATGTAGCTATAGTTAGTGAGTTTATTGTAGGTAACTACATTTCTGCAGATCGTACAGACACAAAAACATTTATTCCATTTATGACGAAGCTGCTCAAGAAATATCCTGTGAAACGAACCACACTGGATTCCGGCTATGAAAGCGAAGAAAACTACCATTATGCGGAAGAATATGAGCAATTGTCCTTGTTTGTAAAGCCATCCAACTACGAACAGAAGAAGAAAAGGAAGTACCGCACCGACATAGGCCGCAGAGAGAATATGCCCTACGACAAGGAGAAGGACGAGTATACCTGTGCACAGGGAAGAAAGCTGAAAGCTGTGGATGTAAAGAAAAGAAGATCCGAAAACGGTTTTGAGCAGGAAGTAACCATATACGAATGCGAAAACTGTGCAGGATGCCCTGTTAAAGAAAAGTGTATCCGGCAAAAGAAAACAGATAAGGTTCCTTTAGAGGAACGAGTAAAGCGGCTGAATGTGTCGAAATACTTTGTTGCTCAACGGGAACTTATGGAAGAAAAGATCTGTACAGAAGAGGGTGTTCTTCTGCGAATGAACCGTTCGATCCAGGCAGAGGGTGTATTTGCTATGATTAAGGAAGATATGGAATTCAGAAGATTTATGCTGCGAGGACAACGGAATGTAGCTGTTGAATGGACTCTTCTCAGTATAGCATACAACATTCTCAAGCTGCACCATAAAATACAAAATGGTCGGTTGGGAAGACACCTGATAGAGCCAAGGGCGGCTTAGACACAACTCCAACCGAAAACACACCAAACCAAGGGTGGTAAGCTCTACCACTCTGATTTGGTGTGTCTTTTTTTTAGGAAAAATCCAATTTTTATGCACAAAACTATGAATTTCTGTGCACAACTTGTCTTCGCCTATTCATTAGGGGTGGGTGCTGAGCTATTTAGTTTTGAGACAACCCCGGTTTTACACATTGGAATTTGACGGATAGATTTGGATTTATACATTCCATCGTTTATTGATATACCTTCCAGGATTATCAAAGTTGATAACTTTTGCATAGTTTCCTACAGCAGTTGCATTATCTGGAATGTCTTTTGTAACTACACTCCCTGCTCCAATGGTGACATTGTTACCAATTGTTACGTTCTCTACAATACAAACATTCGGGCCAATGTAAGTGTTGTTTCCTATAATTGCGGCCTGACCATGGTTGCTACCGATTGTTGTAAACTGGGATAAGTTACAGTTATTCCCGATTACTGCAGTAGGATTTACAACAATTGGACCACCATGCCCAATATATAAACCATATCCAACTTTGGTTTTGCGATGTATTTGGATTGTTCGTTTGGTCCGATTCATTTTCCATAAAAACAGGCCGACTATTTTAGCAAGACCGGCACAGTGACAAAGTCTAAAAGCACATTGAAACCTAAATGTGCGGTCTTTAAGATATGCTTTGATAAATGTATGTATGTCATACTTGCCATAATATCGCATCAAGTCGCTTTTAATATAATCATTCATAAAAATTAACTCCTATGTCAAATTCAAGGTTTATCGAACTGTTTACACAGGCGTTTTTCAGTATCATTGTATCATAATCACGTGATATTTTCAATGTAATACCATGATTATTCACAATAAGTTTTCAAACCACCATCGTGTGCATAGGTGTCGAAACGAAAAATGTTTATGGGGGGGTATTTTATAAATCGAGGATGTTATCCACTTCGCCCGGATAAAATGTTCTTCGCTGTACCTCCCGTTGAGAATTTCGGTTACTGGATATATACTCGGTGAGTTCTCTTCGATTCATGACAATTTCACCGCTGAGTTTTTCGGAATCTGCATTGGCCATCTAACACAAGGGACGGTTCTGTGTGTTGAGAAGAATTGCAACTATTTGCTATCTCAACACACAGAAATACTCGTTATTTCAGAGGAAAATAGAACTTTTTATCACAGCACAGAGAACCGTCCCCTGTGTTATTAAGAGGGTTCACGCAAACCGTCCCCTGTCCTGCTGTGCACTGCTATTGACGTTTGTAAAATAATGCTTTTAATAAATTAACACTTGGAATGCTTGTTGCAAAAGACAAAATCAAACATATATACGCAAGAGTTGTTAGTCCTACTTCTTGTGATGCTCCTTGCAATGATAGTCTCGCTGCAAGCACTCCAATAGCACCACAGAAAACCGGCAGGGATACAATTTTTTTGGAGGGTTTTGTCTCAGAATATTTCCCAGATTTCAAATTAAAGAATGTTAAAAGAGTAAACAAAAAAATACATACAGCTAAAGATGTCAATAGTGTTAAAGCGAGTACCCAATTTGATCCACCCTGAAGCACCAGTAGCCTGTAAGAAGCAAGATTAAAAAACACTGCAATATAAAGCCAGAATAATCCATCACATAAATATCGTGATATTTGTGATTGGCTGTATTTTAGTATTAACAACAAAAATATCACACTTAAAATTATATCGATTATTCCTATTATCAATACCCATGGTACAGTCGGACATCCAGCAAAGCACAGTATGAGGCTCGTAACCCAAATTGTCAAATTACGCATTATACATTGTTTTTTATTAAAAGGTAAATAGTTGTACAGAAGGAAATCCGAAATTTGTTCAGTGTTTCTCATGATCCGCTAAATGCCTCCTTTATCCAAGTCCGAGCCGTCTTTCCATTAAAAGGAATCATGTCAGTAAGGATATAAATCCCTACTCCTGCTATATAACCAACACCTGCTCCAATTAAGTTTCCGGGGCCGGGACATACGGAACCTATTGCAGTTCCAACGCTACTGCCAATTGTGCCTGCCGCCCAAATACTACCTCCTGTTACAACCGCATCGACAGTGGCATCAATAATTATTTTTTTGGTTGACGCCCCATTATTTATATTATCGTAGATACCAATCCCAACATCGATAGCTGCAGTTCCATATGCAGCAATTGACAAAGCTTTTGATGCACTATTATAAAAGTCAGAAACTTTTTGCAATTCTTGTGCACATTGCTTTGCGTAAATTCCTG
The DNA here is from genome assembly GCA_045601945.1 of Faecousia sp. Classification (GTDB taxonomy): domain Bacteria; phylum Bacillota; class Clostridia; order Oscillospirales; family Oscillospiraceae; genus JAZOXB01. The sequence continues at coordinate 6,062 of JAZSAO010000181.1, forward strand.
CTCCTATATTGCTAGGACGTGGGGAGTTTTTTATTGCACCTACCACCGATGATGCAATAGCAGTTGTTGTACTAGATGCCCCCAAAATCATAGACCCATACATATTGCTTGGGGTCAAATATTCTTCAATCTTACAAACGACTTCTACAACCCAGTTACCAATTTCTTTCCAGAACATACCTAGTTCGTCAAATCTATTAACAGGATTATTCCCACAGTATGCAAATAGATTAATACTTGCAAAGTCACCATTAGCACCCAATAAGTCAACATCATCTGCATTTATAAACCGGCGGATCTCAGGATCATAATAACGGCTGGCTACATAATAGAATCCTGTCTCGGTATCGTAGTAGTAGCCTCTGTAGCGGAGGGGGTTACGGGTTACGATGCTGGTGGGGTTATCGAGGGGCTGATCTAAGGTATTGGTAATGGCGAGCAGATTCCCCCATGCATCATAGGTGTAATGGCCCATCCATTGGATTTCCTGCTTACCTGTGGTGTTCTTGCGGGTAAAGAAGATACCCTCTACATCCCCCTGGGCGTTTATGGCGTAGTAGTATTGGGCAAAGCTGGCTCCGCCGTCGTAGGAATACCGGAGACTAAAGGGCTTGCCCTGCTCATCGTAGGAGAAGATCATGATAACGGTGGTATTCCCATAGGGGAAGCTTTCCTGCACCACCTTGCCGTTCCGGGTAATATAGGTGTGTACGACACCG
>JAZSAO010000182.1:0-15807 GCA_045601945.1 Faecousia sp.
CGGCAAAATGTGAAATAAAATAAATCCCTTATACGCCGCAGCGTATTTCATAGCGACAGCTATTTCATAACGCGAAGCGTTATTTCACAAATCCCGCAAGGGATTTATTTCATTGAAAAGACCCCACACTTGTCGTAGACAAATGTGGGGTCTTTTCTGGCGGAGAGGGCGGGATTCGAACCCGCGAGACGCTTTTAACGCCTACACGATTTCCAGTCGTGCGCCTTCGGCCAGCTCAGCCACCTCTCCATACGCCAGTCTCTATTGAAACCAGCTTGGTTATTATACTCTACGATCCCCGATTTGTCAAGCTTTTTTTGCAAATTTTTTAATCTATTTTTTATTCCATGCTCAAGGCTGCTACACAAGCATTGAGCACCTGATTGACAATAGGGATACAGGTCTGGCTACCGGAACCGCCCCCCTCTACAACCGCTACAAAGGCCAGAGGGTAGTTGGCATCCTGTACAAAACCCGCAAAAAGAGCATTGGGTACTAAATCTCCACCGCGTTCCGCAGTACCTGATTTGGCCCCCGCATAGAGACCGGCAAAGTTAGCTTCGCCATAGTTGTTTACAACAGCCAAATGCATGGACTGTGTCAAACGATCTGCAATAATCGGATTCAACATGGCTTGATTCATCGTTGTAGCAGCACGATAGGTTTCTTCTTGTCCACAACGGATCCTTGAAACCACATAGGGTCTTGCAGAAACGCCGCCATTGGCAATCGCGCCCATAAAAGTCATATATTGGCAGGGATTGATCTGATTATTATGCTGACCCACACCGGCCCATGCCAGCGAATTGGTGGAAACTCGATCTAAATCAACAGCACCCTCTGTAGTCCTGAATCCATCAAACTCCAACGGTTCTGTTACACCTGCTTTTTGAGCGTATTCCTTTAGAGTTTCCTCGCCCAGTTCTACAGCAAGTTGCGCAAACACTACATTGCAGGATTTCGTCAGGGCCGTATCAAACTGGATATCATTATGGATTCCGCTACAAGTCACTATTACATCATCCGTAACCCAATCTCCCGAACAATGGAATACACGGGACTCCAAATCAGGAATTTCTCCAATCGCTGCCGCAGCTGTTACAACTTTAAAAACAGATCCGGGTGTATAGCTTCCGTGGAAGAAACGATTGACATAGGCTCCGGCATATGCTTCACTATCATCTACTTCCTCCGGTGTGGTTGGATCAAAACCGGGAGTGGAGACCATGCAGAGAATCTCTCCTGTCTTGTAATTGTAGACACCTACGGTACCTTTTTTTCCAGCCATTGCTTGATAGGCAGTTTTCTGTATCTGCGCATTGACCGTCAGATCCATAAACACACCTTGGCCGCTTTGAGCACCGCTAAACAAATCATACGCCGTCAATTCATTGGAATAATGATCCATCATATAATCCGGTATATTCCCCTCTACGTCACCCAGCAAGTGGAGTGTTGACCGACGCAGGATCTCGTCCTCCGGATAAATTCTACCGTCTGAGGCATCTACCAATAAGTTCCCCACACGATCATAAATCATACCGCTATTCAGTCTGCCATTGGTGTAAACCGCCGAATTGCTATGGTGAAGATACCATTCTTCCGATTCTGTAAAATAACGAAATACGATGACAAACATACCAAAGAATAAAACAATCGCAAGAAGCATTCCTGCCCACGATCGATTTGCGATCCTATTCATCCTTATCCTCCCTTCCGCTTCGAATCTTTACGGCAATGGATGCATTCTGCCTTGTATCCGCGCCTTTAACGAAAGCGATCAATCCCCAACAGCACAACATACTGGAGCCGCCATTGGACACAAAGGGTAATGTAACACCGGTAAGGGGGAGTAAGTCCATAGTGCCGAACACATTTAATATTGCCTGTGTCAGCATGACCGAAACCGCTGCGCTGGCGCTAATAGTATAAAAGCTACTGCGACCGACTCGTGCAGAGCGAAGGACAAATACTGCAGGAACCAGCAGGATCACAACCATAAGAACTGCCATAATCAGTCCCCATTCTTCGCTGATAAAAGCAAAGACAAGGTCAGTATCCGAAGCTGCAACGGCTTTTAGCCATCCTTGTCCAACACCTAAGCCGAACAAACCGCCAACAGCTATGCGGATCATGGATCGGGTCTGCTGGTAGCCCTTATCATAAGGATCCTCCCATACATGCCCCCATGCTGAGAATCTATCTTCTACATGATTTCCAAAATAGACGATTACGATCATTGCCGCAAATGCAAGGGCCGTTAAGGCAAGGGCAATCGTAGCCACGCTACCGGAGCGAAGATAGGCAACCACAAGGAATGTCATAAAGAAGATCAGCGCCGCACCAAAGTCATTCATCAATACCAGACATCCGCAAACAAATACAGAATAGATAATAAAATAAATGACATTCTGCTTAGATACGATCCGATCCATGGTAGATGCGCCAAAATAAATGAAGCACAGCTTCACCAATTCCGATGGCTGCAGGGTAAAGGATCCTAAACTGATCCAGTTCTTGGCACCGTTGATTTCTTCGCCAATGACAAGATTAACCAATAGCAGACCGATGCCTGCAACTGCAGCAATGTATCGGAACACCTTTGCCCCGTTCAAACTACGGAGCGACAGTGCAATGATCAAGTAGATAATCACGCCGCCCAGAATACAAACGACTTGTTTCTGGATCTCTCCCGGCGTATCAGAAGCAATCACCGATAACCCCAGCGTACACAGGAAAAAGGCTATGGTTTCTATTTCAAATCCACTACGCCCTGTAATGCGTATAACAAAGAACATCCCCCACTCAATCACCATGAGCAGGAAAAACCCACTGAACACCTGTGATGCAAAGGCAGGCTTACATACCATCCATAGGCACAGTGCTGTAAAGAATTGGAACAACGTCAGAAGCAACAAGGTCACACTGGGCAGAGACTGCTCTACGGGACGCGTCCGTTCTTTGTTCTGCTCCCGAACCTGTTCCTTTGAAACCGGCAGAAGGGTCATTTCTACGCCGCCTAAGGAGATCTTATCTCCGTATTTTAGCACCGCAGCAGAGACCCGCCGCCGATTGACATGAATGGGATTCTTCCCCCCGATATCGGTAATGGACCAGCTTCCGTCGTCAAACCGTGTCAAAACCGCATGAGACCGTGAGACCGTAGCAAAATCAAGAATAATGTCGCAGGAACGCGCACTTCCTAAGATACTCTCCCAGTGCGTCACCGGTAGCTGGTGTCCGTCACTGAGTTGCAGCCACGCCCATGTTTCCGGTTCTTGCCGGAATCGCAGGAGGGGACCGGCGCAACGCCACAAGATGATCACCGCTATAAAGGGTGCAATATATTTCCATACTGCTCCAAATGCTTGGGCAAGCGCCAAACCTTCCATTTGAAAATATGCGTTAGACAAGAAATCTCCCTCCTCTCGGGTTATTCTTCCTCGTTATCGCCGTCCTCTTCGTCTACATTTCTATTGTAGGTAAGAGTTGTCTTTCGATTTTTCTCTTCCTCCGAGGGCGGCAATATTGGGAGGTCCGTGACGGATTGAACCTCGCTATACAGATCCGTATCTGTCGGCAAGTTCTTTTTCCGTAACCGCTTATTGACAATATCTGTAATAATGGTGTAGATCACCGCAAAAATAGGCACACCTACAAGCATACCAACAAATCCGAAAATACCGCCGGAAATCAAAATGGCTACCAATACCCAGAAATCCGAAATTCCCAGTTTCTCACCCAAAATTCGATTTTCAATGATATTTCCGTCAATCATCTGGAGAATGACAATGAAAATTCCGAAATAAACTGCATCAATGGGATTCTCAATGAGAAGCAGTAATGCAGAGGGGATCGCACCGATAAATGGTCCAAAGAAAGGGATAATATTGGTCACACCGACCAATGTGGCAATCAGTGGCGCAAAAGGCATCCCCATAATCAGCAGTGCTAAGTAAGTCACAACACCTACAAACGCAGCATCGATCAGCTTCCCGATGACGAATCCGCCAAAGATCCGATTGGTCCGCCGTGCGATCTCAAAGATACGGTTTGCCTTTTCCTCTTTGCAAAGGGCTATGGTCAGCTTCTTTGACTGAGAGCACAGTTCTTTCTTGTATACCAGGATATATACGCCGGCAATTACACCGATCATCATATTAAAGATAGCAGAGAGCGCGCTGTATACAGAACTGAAGGCTCCCAGAAGAATATCCATGAGATTCAGATTCTTCACAAAGTCTGTAACAAAGGAAATAACCTCAGCAAGGTTAGCATCCACCCATCTCTCTACGGCACTGCCGGCAAAAACATTGTGGACCCATGATTCCACTGTACTATAATAGCCTTGCAATCTCTCCGGCCGAATCAGTTCTGCCGCACTGTTTGCAATACTGGGGAAAATCAGAGCGATCAGCGCAGCAACCACACCTAAAAATACAATCACCGTTGTCGTTACGGAAGCCGTACGAGAGACAGTATTCTTGACGTGATCCTTCCACTTCCGCTTTCTTAGAAGTCTTCCATATATTCTTTCTGAAAAAGACAGGATGGGATTCATTAAATAGGCGAAGACGCAACCATACAGAATAGAAGAAATAATCCCAAAAAACTCTAAGATCAGTTCGTAGAATCCCCCCAGATTGGAGAAGATCAGCCAAAACAGCACTGCAGCCATTAGGACCAAAAATGCTGTCATACCCCATTTAAAATATTTGCTGTTGCGGTGTAACATCCTATACACCTCCTTTAATCTTATACTTATAGAATACCACGAAGGGCTAAAATCGTCAAGTGTCCGCAAAAAATACTTGCCATATTGCTATAATTATGATACTGTAATATTGTTTCAAGCAAAGCAGTTACCCGATTCTATTAGAAATGAAAATAAGGCAGAGTGATATATATGGCAAGAAGTGAAGGGCAGAAGTTAAAGCTGCTGTATCTCAAAGATTATCTGTCTCAGAACACAGATGAGTCCCACCCGGTCTCCCTGCAGACGCTTATTGAACATTTGGATCATTTAGGAATCCGTGCCGAGCGAAAAAGTCTCTATTCAGACTTAGCCGCTCTGAATCTCTATGGTCTGGATATCCGATATAAGCGAGGCACACCGGAAGGCTATTACTTGGCAAAGCGAGAGTTTGAATTATCGGAATTAAAATTCTTAGTAGATGCCGTTCTTTCTTCCCGTTTTCTTTCACCCAAACATTCCGCAGAACTGATTCGTAAACTTGCCGGTCAATCCAGCATCCATGAAGCGGCCTTGCTTCGCCGTGAGATCGTTCTGGCAGGTCGTATCAAATCCGAAAGCGAAGAAAATCTAAATACGGTAGACGTGATCCACGAAGCCATTGCTTTAGACCGTACCATTCGATTCCGCTATTTCGATTGGGGAGTCGACCTAAAAAAACATTTTCGCCCCGGCGTTTACGAGGCCAGCCCCTATGCACTGATCTGGGATGACGAAAACTATTATATGGTCGCCCACAGTGATCGTCACGGCTTGACCCATTATCGCGTAGACAAAATGGAGGAGATTTTTCTCACAGAAACTCCCCGTGCCATCACAGAAGAAACTACCGCTTTTGATCCCGGTGATTACTCCAGAGAGATGTTCGGAATGTACCGCGGAGAAAGGATCAATGTAAAACTCCAATTCGAAAACCGCCTTGCAGGCGTAGTGGTAGATCGATTTGGCAAAGACATTCTCATGACCCCCCACGGTGAAGATCATTTTACTTTCCGTACTCAAATCGCACTCTCCCCGAACTTCTTTGCATGGCTCTGTCGTTTTAGCGGACGTGCTACCATCGTGTATCCGCAAAATGCAGTAGAAGCATTTCGAGAATATTGCAAGAGTATTCTTTCCGCCATCCCGGAATAATACACAAGGATGCAAGCTGACTCAAATACCCGTTTCAGGATATTTGAGACAGCTTTTCCTATTATTTTTCCTTCCGTAAAAAATGGATGATAAACGGAACAGAGATCAATCCGGTCAGGCAATCTGCCACAGGCTGTGCAATCTGAATACCCGTCAGTCCCAAAAGAGGAACCCCAATCAAAAGCGTAGGCATCAGTAATGCGCCGGAGCGAAGCGTAGACAGAAAAGATGCTACACCGGCCTTTCGGATGCTCTGATACAGCATATTGATCGGAATCGTCAAAGGCATAAAGAGTAATCCAAATGCCGCAAAATGTAGGGCCTTAGATCCGATGGACACGACCTTAGGCGCATCTTGGAACAGCCGAACAATCTGCTCTGCATAACAAAACGTAAGGACGGACATGATACCAACGAACACCGTTGAGAAGGCCATGGTAAAAAGTAATCCCTGTCGCACCCGTTTTTTCTCTCCGGCCTCATAATTAAAGGCCGCCACAGGTTGGAATCCCTGACCAACGCCCAATCCCACGCACATTACAAACATAGAGTAGCGGTTCACTACACTCATAGCCGCAATAGCAGCATCCTCAAAGGGTTTGGTCAAATTGTTCAGCAAGCTACCGGAAATTGCTGTCAAACACTGGCGGATCAAAGACGGCATACCAACTCCCATGATGGTAAGGTAAACTTTTACCTTTCGGCTGATACAGGACAGGCGAATCCTTCCCTGTGCCTTTGTGCAATACATAATCAGCAAAATAACAAAGCTGATCATCTGAGACACTGCCGTCGACAGACCTGCTCCACCGATTCCCATATCATAGACAGAAACCAGCAGATAGTCGCCCAAAATATTTAAGAGTCCGCCTGCCGTCAATCCAAACATGGCATAGAAAGCTTTCCCCTCAAAACGAAGGTTGTTATTTAAAATCAGGGAACAGATCATAAAAGGACAAGCAATCAATACCCACATACCGTAGTCTTTCGCATAGGGCAGAATGGTGTCTGTGCTCCCCAGCAACTTCATAAGGGGTGTTAAAAACAACATTCCGAATGTTAAGAGGAAGCCGCCTACAACCGCACCGGAATAAAACGCTGTGGAAATATATCCGCTGGCCTCATCTGCATCTTGCTTTGCCAACGATTTTGCCACTAAAGATCCGGAGCCATGTCCAAGCATAAAAGCGATACCCTGTATCACCGATTGGAGGGCAAACAGGATCCCCGTTGCAGCTTGTGCGCTTTCTCCCAGTGTCCCGACAAAATAGGTGTCTGCCATGTTGTAGATGCTGGTAATCAACATAGATACTGTTGTGGGCATTCCTAATTTAAGAATCAGCTGTGACACAGGGGTCTGTGTCATTTTGCGGTAATGAAGTTCCGATACAGACAGTGTCTGTTCTTGTTTCATAGTATCATACCTTCTTTTGTGAATCAGGGGGGCTGCGGCAATCAAAATGCCGCAGCCCCCGTTGTAATAAATAGATACGCTGAATCGGTTTCGTCTTTTAATCTCTCCGCAGAGCCTCTATGGGATTCAACTTAGAAGCCTTAACCGCCGGAAGGAGACCGAAGATCAATCCGATCATAACCGAGAATACAACTGCGGCAATCATAGCCGGAATACTAACCGCCGCAGGCGTCTGCATCAGACGGGATAATAACTGAGACAGACCAACGCCAAGGGCAGCACCCAAAACACCTCCGATACCGGTCAGCACAGATGCCTCGATCAAGAACTGCGAAAGAATTCTGCGACGTTTTGCACCCACAGCCTTCCGAAGACCGATCTCTGCGGTTCTCTCCGTAACATTGACCAGCATAATGTTCATAACACCAACACCGCCAACCAAAAGCGAAATGCCTGCGATCCAAATCAACTGCTGATTTGCAGAGTTACTCATAGATTGAAGTTGCTCTGCCTTCTCCAACAGGTCATTGCTCCGATAAGCAATACCATTTTGCAGAACTGTTTGCGCGATGAGATTCTCATTGAGATAGTCGGCTACAACTTTACCTGCAGCGGTCATATCCTCTGTAGATTCAGCGCTGATGTCAACCTGCAGAGGCTCATCGAATCGGTAGACCACGGGCCATGCAGACTGAGGCATAAAGATAATGCCGTTCTCCTCTGTAGCATAGAGATCATAGTCTTCTCTGGAATTGATCACAGGTTCAAAACTCTTGCTCCGTTCCAGCACGCCGATCACCACAAAGGGTTCTCCCATAATCTCTATAATCTTCCCTACAGGGTCTCCCGATCCAAAGAGGGAGCGAGATGCAACCGTATCTAAGAGAATATTCTTCCGCACAGAAGAATGTTCTACTGCTCCGAATCCTCTTCCCTGTCGGATTCGATATCCGTTAACTCGGAAATAATGCTCATCCACGCCGTAGATTTTACCGTTAAAAGCAGTATTGCGGTAAAACACCTGATCAGCATATTCTCTGAAAGAGTAAAAAGTAACATCCTTTACGCCGGGTAGCTTCAGCAGGGCTTCTCCATCTTCTCTATCCGCACGGAGAACGCCGGTGGGGTTTCCGGAATATGCCATCTCATATTCCATATCATTCTGGTAAAGGCGAACGGTCACAACATTATTCCCGGAGCCGATCAGATTCTCCTTGATTTGCTCATTGGTGCCTTTGATGGTGGAGATAATGGTGATGATCGCTGCAATACCAATGATAATACCCAGCATTGTCAGGAAGGATCGTAACTTATGGGAAAAGATGCTCTGGAAGGCTTGTGAAACACTGGAAAACATATAGATCCCCTCCTTACATCAGTTCGTCAAAATACAGTTCCCCCTGCTCCTCATAGGTGGGGGCACCATCTACTACATCCTTACCGTAGGGGAAAGCGATCCAGTCCTCTTCCGTCAGGCCACTGATAACTTGTGTATAGCCCCACATAATGGAACCGGTTTGGATATAGACCTTCTCCAAAAGGCCCTCAGCGTTCCGTCTGTATACATAAGAGCGACCGTTTTCCTCACGGATGTATGCATTATCCAGATATAAAGCACCGGTGCTTTGGTTCTGGTCAACCGCAAAGCTGACTCCGACCCATTCCCCTTCTTGAAGCTGCGCTTCCGAAGGAACTATAATCGTTGCCTCATAAACGGACACATCACCATTTCCATTGTAATAACCATAGTAATCATTCCGGACAGGCTCGTTGGATATGGCTACAAGGGATCCTGTTGTTGTATATCCATAGTTCATCCAAGAAGAAATGGTAACCAGAGAGCCGATTTCATAACGCTCCAAATCATACTCGCCGAGTCGGATCGTGATATAGAACGCGCCGCCCTCAGAGACTTGCAGGAAAGGTTCTCCGGTCTGTTGCACCGTCGCCTCATCCTTCAGGTTGATAACTTCGCCGCTAATGGTAGCCTTTACGATGCCGGTACTCATTTCCTGTTTCATGGTCTCATAGTTCAGCTTTGCCATACGGGCTGCCAGATCCAGATCTCGGATCTCCCGTTCTTTTTCTTTCCGCATTGCGGCAATCTCTGCAGCCGTGTAGCCGGAACTGGTATCGATCCACTCTGTCTCCCGAACAGTAGGAGAAGTGGGCTTTTCCTCATGCTCGATTTCTTCGGGAACAAAGAATCGATAAGTCAGTTCCCAAGTCTTCCAGTCATCCTGAGGAGCAGGCGCTTGCGTTTCCCCAACGGAAGCATCGGGTTCTGTAGGTTCTGTAGATTCGGTAGGCTCAGTCGATTCCGTAGCCTCTGTGGGTTCTGTAGACTCCGTGGGTTCAGCCTCTGTAGGACCTTCTGTAGGGTAGGTCTCAGGCTCTTCAGGCTTCACAGCCGCCACATATAACCCCCAGATGCTCACAAGATCTCCGGCTAAGGCATCCTTTTCCCGGATTTCGAAAGCGAGCCAGCATTCTGTTCTCTGAGCGCTGAGATGTTCTCTCAAAAAGTTCTCATCAAAGTCAAGATGCTCTGCCCACAAATAGCGGTAGGGATCCGCTTGGGTGCCTCTGCCACAAATATAATAGGGTAATTCGTCCACAGGATCCAGCGGCGCCGTTGTAGGCTGTGTGGTAGGTCTCGTTGCAGGAGGAGGAGAATAGGGTTTCATTTTCTTGATCTCTTCCAATTCTGCCTTGGCAGCTTTCAGGCTCAACTGTGCCTGCTCGGAAGCAAGACGCTGTCTTTCCAGTTGAATATCCGTTAAGGTGGTATCATAGCGGAATAAGGGTGTCCCTTTTTCTACGGACTGTCCCTCCGTAACGTAGACCTCCTGCACCTTTTGCGTGCCGGAGAGATACACCGCCTGAAGGTTGTTGGTAGATACCGTACCTTCGTAACTGGGGGCTTCCCCCATATAACCCAACGTAAGCTGTGCTACGGAAGTGACTCCTACCGGATCTGTTTTCTTAGAAAAATACCATAGGAGTCCTACGAGGATCGCAACAACTAAGACCAGGCTAATCGCGGAAACTAAAATGGTTTTGATTTTTTTAGACATATTCTCCGGCCTCCTCTTCGTCGTTCCGGGAGAATACATCTCCGATTTCGGGGCTTTCAAATACATCCGCAATATCCGGGGATGCAAAAACATCTGTTGCGCCATCCAGAAGGTCTGTTTCGTGACCGCGGCATCCTTCGTCCGCTTTCACAAAATCAACGATCGCGCCTTCCACATCCTTAGGAAGTTCCCGGGTATCAAAGCTGATTTCTCTCCCCTCTGTTACAGCAGGCTCTTCTGCGCTGCTTATAGCCCTTTCCTCCGCCGTTCCCAAGAAGTCCTCGATCCACTGATCCATGATCTCAGATGCTTCTTCTGACGGCTCATCGGTTTCAGGTACCAACGTCGGAACAGGATCTTCTTCGAAAACTACTTTTCTGCTTCCGTCACCGGATTCATATCCCGGCATGCCCCCACTGAGAATGCCGTCACGAATATGGCAAATTCGTTTGGCTCTGGTAGCAACCTCTTTCTCATGGGTGATCATAATAATGGTTACACCACTTTGATTCAGTTCATCAAAAATGTCCATAATCTGTGTGCCGGAAGCAGAATCCAATGCACCTGTAGGTTCGTCTGCCAAAAGTAGCTTCGGATTGGTAACAATGGCTCTCGCAATCGCCACACGCTGACATTGTCCACCGGAAAGCTGGTTCGGTCGAAAATTCACACGATCTCCCAACCCCATTCTTTCAAGAGCCTCTCGCGCTCTGGCACGGCGATCCCGTTTAGAAACACCGGCATAAAGCAAGGGGAGGGCTACGTTGTCCAATGCAGACATTTTGGGTAACAGATAGAAATTCTGGAATACAAACCCCAAGGTTTCATTCCGCACTTGCGCCAGTTTATTGGCTTTCAGGCTTCCGATGTCTTCCCCGTTCAGGAGATACGTTCCTTGGGTTGGAACATCCAAACAGCCGATCAAATTCATTAAGGTGGTTTTGCCGGAACCGGAGGGACCCATAATTGCAAGATAGTCCCCTTCCTCTACTTGCAAAGAAACGTCTGTCAGAACACGGACACTGAGTTTCCCTTGCATATAGTCCTTGCAAATACCATTCATATCCAGTAGCATCAGCTTCCTCCTTCAGCATCCACAGGAGGAGCGGCATCAAAATCATCAGGAGGAAGTTCCAGTTCAAAGGGGTCTTCCGTTCCTGCCGAACTATCCGAAGATGCAGTTCCATCATCCCATGCTACAAGGTCATCCTCAAATTCAGGGTTCATATCTGCAATGCCATCATCTTCGAAATTCGTATCAAAATCCACGCCGAAATCCTCTTCGGGTTCCCCGGTTGCATCCACACCCTGTTCAGGATCGTCTCCCTCCACAGGTGCTTGGGGCAGAATCTCCGTAATGGGAGCCCCCTCTTGGATATCCTCGTTAGGGAATGCGATCCGATCCGTCTTGGCAAGTCCGTTGAGAATCTCGTAGCAATTCAATTCCGGATCATATTCTCCAATTTCGATGTACAGCTTTGCGATCTGTTCCTTCTTGTCGGCACCCCATACAAAATAGGCTCCGTCGGACTGATTCATACAGATATAAGATGCATCCAGCCACAGCCCCTCAGCGGCAGTGGTCTGCCCATAATTAGGCTCAATAAACACGTGTTGACCCAAAAGCATTCCCTCGCTGCTATCCGGTGCAACATAGAAGGGATAGCTGCTGGAACTGTACATATCCTCTGTTCCGTAGTAGTAATTCGGATTCTCTTCTGCCTGATTCTCTACAGAAGTAATGGTACCCGTCCATGTCATATCGCCGTTAATACGGGAACGGATGATCACACTCTGTCCCATATATAACTCTTCTCGGTTCAATTCATTCACAGAGCCCTTGATCCGATACTCTCCCACACGAGACAGAAGAATATACGGCAGGGGTTCTCCGGTGAAATTGTCAAAACCACCGTCTTTGTTGATTTTTTTCACCTGACCGGTAATGGGGGACTTGACCTCTCCCGTATCGGTGTTGTTCTTCAGATCCTGCAATTCCTTTTGCTTCAGGGTAAGGTTGTATTCTGCTTCCTTCTGGTCAGTCTGAAGGCTCTGGATCTGGAGGGTATATGCCAATTTTTCGGAATCCTTGGCATTTTTCTTCTCCTTTTCCAGTTGGGTGATCTGATTCTTTAGATCGGTGATCTGATTCTTGATCTGCTCGATCTCCAAGTTGACCTTGTCGATCTGCAGACTTGTATTACCGGTCTTATAGATAAACAGGACATCTCCCTCATTTACGGTCTGTCCCACCTCAACTGCAAGGCCGGAGATCTCTCTGTCCATATCCCGTTCTATCTTGACTTCTTCCTGCGCCATGACAATACCGGAACTGACATTAAAAGCACCTGTATTGCTGTATCCCATGATCTCGGCTACAGTTTGCACATAGACGGGATCCAACTTATTCCCACAACCGGTAAATAAGCCCGCTCCCAATGCGAGGATGCAAGCACACAAGATTGCTTTCCAAATAGGGGTGCATTTCTTCATAGGAAATTCCTCCAAAACCAATGCCTCATCCAAGGATCGCCGCAACAGCAGCACCCAGTTCTTCTGTATTCAAGGATTCTGCCTGTCCCGCATCACAAGCACGAGCTACACAAGGATCCATAGGAAGACAAGCAAGCACCGGCAGATGATATTCTGCCGCAATTCGTTCTACATGACTCTCGCCAAAAATCCGATGATTGCCGCCGCAATCGGGGCAACGGAAATAGCTGTAGTTTTCTACCAGTCCCAAAACGGGAACATTCATCATAGATGCCATCTTTACCGCCTTGGATACGATCATAGAAACCAGATCTTGGGGAGATGTTACAATGATCACGCCGTCAATAGGCAACGACTGGAAAACAGTTAGGGGAACATCGCCCGTTCCGGGAGGCATATCCACGAACATATAGTCTACATCATCCCAGATAACATCCGTCCAGAACTGTTTCACTGCACCGGCAATGATAGGACCACGCCACAAAACCGGGTCGCTCTCATTGTCCAAAAGAAGATTGATGGACATAATTTGAATACCACCCTTGCTGATTGCGGGATAGAGGCCTTCCTCATCTGCGCCCTCGCATTCGTTCACACCAAAGGTTTTGGGAATAGAGGGGCCTGTAATATCCGCATCCAGAATTGCTACGCGCTTTCCTGCACGGGATACAGCTGTTGCCAAGAGGGATGTAACGGTACTCTTACCTACGCCACCCTTACCGGATACGACAGCAATGACCTTTTTTACCGTAGACTTACTATGGAGTTCAGCCAAAAGGCTCTCCTGTTTTCTTTCACCGCAGCTTTCACCGCAGGATGCACAATTTCCACTACACTTTTCACTCATAATAGGTACACTCCTTATACACTCAAGCTTTAAAACTATGATAATTTCTTAAAGGCAACTTATGTTTTCCGATCCGAAAAACATCGGGAAAAATCGTCGATTTTAAACCATTTCGGAGTCTTAATAGTTGCCCATTCTATATCTATTCTATTATAGTCCAGAACCCCTTTTCTGTCAAGAAATAATCCCCGAAATTCACACAATGTTTCCATGTAACTCCCTTGTAAATGTTGGCAAAGATCCCATAATTTGCAAAAAAACTTCGGAAGAAGAGTTTCTGCTCTTTTTCCGAAGTTTTTATATTTCTGCAATTTACGGGACTGCCACCATTGCAAGGATATCTTCCCCGCTCAGATTATCTGTAACGCGGAATCTACCCAGTTGCCGCAGAGATTGAGGTAACCCCTTTATAATGGTATTGATTTTTGCTTCTGTAGTGAATGTCATATAGACTCCCATTTCGGATAATGCTACCTCGCTGATCTCAGAAGTCAATCCAAAGGGATAAGCCATGACCTTGGCAGACTGTCCCAAAAGTGTCTCCATGGTCTTTTGATCCTGTCGCAAAAAAGCAAGATAGGCTTCTTCCGATTCCGCCTCTTTGGGGAGAATGCCCTTTCGCAAAGGCTCTTGGTCGCGGCCCTCTACCTCGTGGATATTATAGCCGTGGCTACCTACGGTAATGAGACCGGAAGCCTCCATCTCCTTGGCCTGTTCTACAGAAAAATGAGGGTTCATGGAAAGTCCGGTGTCCTTATAGGTATCCTTTCCCATAGAAACACCAATGGCAAAAATCGTTGCAGGAAATCCAAATTCTTTTAAAATGGGGTAAGCCAGTTCGTAATTGCTGCTATATCCGTCATCAAAGGTGATGACGATCGGTTTCTCCGGCAAAGGCTTCCCTTTTTCTACATAATCTTTCAGATCATGTACGCTAACAGGCGCATACCCCGCTCTCTCAAGGGCCTCCAAATGGCCACGGAAGGTAGAAACCTGTACCGTATCGGCATTTATTTCTCCCCCATCCTCAACCAAATGATGGTACATTAGGATCGGAACATGACAGGAAAACGTCTCTACTGCCGCCGCCTCCCCTTGGGGTGCCCCGGGTTGGGATCCAAGAGGCACAAATTCCCCAAAATCATCGGGGACGTAAATGGATTCATTGCCAAAAATACGTGCCAATGCCATAGATCCTACCGCATTACGGAAATGGGTTCCATCATAAAAATATCGAGGTTCATAACTAACAGAACTGAGGGTAAAGTCCCAATACTCCGTAACCTGTGCAAGTGCATTGCGGAAACGTGCCTGATCTCCTACAGAAAAATCATCAGCCGCCTCCCAGTAGGCCGCATGACAGGTCACGATCAAGCGAATCCCTCTCTCATCACACAAGGCTTTCACTCTTGCCACACTTTCCATGGCTTCCTCTAAGGCATTGAGTGAACTGTGTCCCTTAGGGTAGTTTGTAAACACGGAATATTGGTCCTTTGCTACATAGGACTCCAGATCTCCGATAGGCTCCGCATCTCTGCGACTCTTATCATAGGCGCCGTCATTTTCTCGAAAAACCTCATAAGGTTCTTGCAAATAGCCATCATGGAGATAGCTGTTTAGCTTCTTCCAGCTGTCTGCCGGAGTATTGCACAGATATTGCAATCCACGGAGAAGTCTGTTCCCTCCATCTACCGCATAGAAATGATAGGTCGTACGATCCTCTTGGGGAAGGTCATACTCGTAAGCGATCCTTATGGGTAGATTCATCAAAAGATTCTTGACCTCGTAATTCTCTATGAGATACGTTGCAATCAGTTCAAAATCTGCCATATCCGTTCCGTAAAAGAAGCAGTTATAGAATCTGGCATCCAAATACGCATTGAGTTCCTCTATTGGATAAGCACTGGCATCAGAAGATCCAATCACGTAAGAATCAAATTCTTGATGATGCTCCCTCAGATAGGACATTTTCGCCCCTCGGGGATTCAGGGTTTCATTATAACTCCACCAATCCAGCAGTGGATCCCCAAACATACCATACGGATCCATAAGATAGTTAAACAGACCGATCAACAAAGCAATGAACAGG